>CACIGO010000004.1:0-38554 GCA_902586225.1 uncultured Pelagibacteraceae bacterium | reverse complement strand
AAAAAAGAAAATTTGCATGGTTTCGAAAGTGGTATTGAGTTTCTTCATTTAACAGATAAAGATATTTACGAAAAACTTCTTCAAAAAGGTTAGAATTTAATTAAATCCCTAGATCTACTCTGATCTAGGTATTTAGCTTCTTTTATATTCTTTTTTTCAAATTTCAAAAGTAGAGGATTTCCTGTTGGTATTTCAAGTTTAGAAATTTCATTGTCATCAATTTTAAATAAATATTTTAAAAGTGATCTAATAGAATTACCATGAGCAGATATAATTATATTATCCTGCAAATTTTTTTCTATGTTTTCAACAAAATAGGGCACAACTCTTTCATAAGTATCTTTAAGAGACTCTGTATCTGGAATAAGGTTACGAGGTATATCATTGTAAATACTTATATTCTTTGGATGATATGGACTATTTATATTTAAAGGTTTTGGTGGATTATCCCAAGATCTTCTGAATTTGTGAACTTCATCTTCTCCTAGTTTTTTTTTCATTTCATCTTTATTTAATCCTGTAAGTGATCCGTAGTGCCTTTCATTTAATTGCCAGGCCTTAATTATATTATCTGGTTTTACTCTGATTGTATTTAAAATAAGTTTTAAAGTATCAATCGATCTTAGTTGATAAGAAGTATAAAAATGTTTTATTTCTAAATTTAATTTTTTTATAAACTCTCCGGCTTTACAGGCTTCTAATTTACCTTGTGGTGCGAGTTCAATATCGACCCATCCTGTAAATTTATTTTCTAAATTCCATTCGCTTTGACCATGTCTAACAAGTATTAAGTGACTCATTTATGAAAATTTAATATAGATTAACTATGAATTACATAAAGCAGTTTTTTTATCTGTCTAACGTAGTTTTATTTATTTTTTACTTATATCCCGGTAGTATTCTTGGATGTTTTATTTATAGTGATTGTAAAATTCAACCACAATTAACAAGAGATTTTTTAGTATCTTCAAATCACGTTTATGTTTTCTTTATTATTTCAATTCTAGGACTAATTGCTTTTAAACATAAATTAAAAAATATATTTATTTATCTTATTTGTATTTCTATCATTTTAGAAATTCTGCACTTAATTATTCCAGAAAGAGGATTTGAATTAGGTGATTTGTTTGGTAATATAATAGGTGTACTTATATCATTTTTAGTTTTTAAAATAATTTATAAAGGTAGATTGCAATGAGTTCATTCGATGAAAGAAAAAAAGGTTTTGAAAAAAAATTTGCTCATGATGAGGAAAAACAATTTAAAATTAATGCAAGAAAAAATAAATATTTAGGAGAGTGGGCCTCACAAATTCTGGGATATGATGAGGAAAAAAAAAATCAATATATTCAAGATGTAATTAAAGCAGATTTTGCTGAGGCAGGCGATGAAGATGTTTATAGAAAGCTTTATGGAGATTTAAAAGACAAAAATATATCGGAAGACCAAATCAGAAAAAAAATGCAAGAATGTAATGAAAAAGCAACTACTGAAGTTAGTTAGTTTTCTATTTTTATTTACATTTGTAGCAACAAATTACTTACTATCAGAAACAATCCTAATTTCAGATAAAATTAAAATAATCGATGGTGATACAATTTTATTAGATAATAAAAAAATTCGTTTTTCAGGAATAGATGCTCCAGAAACCAAATTTAAAGGAAAGCAACAGTTTTGCTTAAAAAATAAAAAAAAAATTAATTGTGGAAAAATTTCAAAAGATTCTCTCACAGAAAAAATTATAAATAAAAAATTAAAATGTCTAATCGAGCCCCAAAAAGACTATTTTGGTAGGTATTTAGGAGAGTGTTTTATCAATAATGAGAGTGTTTCAGCTTACATGGTAAGAAATGGATTAGCCTTCGACTATCCAAAATATTCAAAAAAAAAATATTCTAAAGATCAAATTTATGCAAAAAACAACAAGTTAGGTTTGTGGAGTATGGAATTTGATTATCCATGGATATGGAGAAAAAATAATAGATAATTTATATTAAACTGTGATTCTTTTTAGAAAGTATTTTTTATTTTTTGGTCTATTATTTTTAACTGCTTGCTCATCGATACCACAAAATACTGCAGATGGCTGTTCAATATTTTCTGAGAGATATCTTTGGTATAAACACGCAAAAAAAACTGAAAAAAAGTGGGGAACACCAATCAACTTACAATTAGCAATAATAAAAATGGAATCTGATTTTGACTGGCTCGCTAAGCCTGCACGTCAAAAATTATTTAAAGTTATACCTTATAAAAGACCTTCTAGTTCATTTGGATACTCACAAGCTATTAAAGGTACTTGGAAACAATATAAAGATGAGACTGGAAATAAATATGCTTTAAGAACTAGATTTAAAGATAGTGTTGATTTTATTGGCTGGTATACAAACAAAACGGAAAAAATTTTAAAGGTTTCAAAAAAAGATGCTTTCAGACAATATATTGCTTATCATGAAGGCTGGGGAAATTATAAAAATTATAAAAGCAATCAGAAAGTTATAGTATTGGCAAAAAAAGTAGAGGGTTATTCAAATAAATTCAAGAAGCAGCTTAATAAATGTAGTAAATCTTTGACTACTAGAAAATATATTATTTTTTAATCAACTGCTTTTCTAGCTCCAGATCTACTGCATCTATTCTCTTGGTATTTTTTGCTAGTGTTAAATACATAGTTGGCGTCACATATAATGTAAAGAATGTTGAAATAATCATTCCACCAAAGATTGTTGATCCAACTGCTAATCTAGACGCCTCACCTGCGCCTGGGCCTATGTTACCTACTATAAGAGGCAACATTGCAATCATGGTGCTTAATGAAGTCATTATGATTGGTCTTATTCTTAATTTGCAAGCTTCCATCAATGCTTCCTCAATTTTTGCACCTGTTGTTCGAATTTGATTAGTATAGTCAACGATAAGAATACTATTTTTTGTGGATATACCGATTAATATAATCAATGCGATTTGTGAAAATATATTTATCGAACTATTTAGAAATAAAATGAATACAAGACCTCCAAAAACTGCAAGAGGCACAGTCAATATAATAATAAAAGGATGGACAAACGAGTTAAAAGTAGCAGCCATTACTAAATATGCAGTTATTAATGCTAAAGCGAAAATAAGAAATATTTCGTTACTAGTCTCTTTTAGTTCTTCTGACTTACCTTTCCAAGTTATTTGATTTTGAGGAGCAACTCTCAACATTACGTCCTCTAAATATTTTATAGCTTCAGACAATGTGTATTCTTCAGATAAAGCTGCCGATATAGTTACTGCTCTTTGTCTATTATATCTAGGTAATGACTCGGCAGTTCCTTTCTCCTCAAATTCTACCAAACTTGCAACAGACACTAATTTTCCTGTAGTTTCAGATCTTACAAAAATCTTTGATAAGCCATCTTTATCTCTTCTATCTGCTAAATACTGCTGAAGAATAATTGGATATTCTCTTCCTTCTTTATTATATGTTGTAACTCTCTTTCCACCGTACAATGTTTCTAGTGTTCTGCCTATATTCTCTATTGAAACTCCTAAATCATTTGCTCTATTTTTGTTAGTAATTAATTTTACTTCAGGTTTATTTTTTGTGTAATCACTTTCAATTCTAAACATATTTCTATTTCTTCTTAGCTCTCTTAAAACTTGGCTTTGAATTTGTTCTAACTCTTCATAACTTGTCCCATAAATCACCATTTGAACTGGTTTATTATAGCTAGAAACTCTTATAGATTGAGGTGATATAGGAAACGCAAACGTTTCTGGCACACTAACAACTTGACCAATAGCTTCTCTTAAAACAACTTGTGTACTCTTTTCTCTATTTTTCCATTCATCTAAAAGTGCAATTATAATAAAAGTATTATATGAAGTTGCGGACTTACCGAAACCAGGTACCCTCATAATTAATCTTTGGTAAGGGCTGTCTTCTGCTTGTAACAATTTTAATATTCTTCCCTCAATTATTTGGGCTTTCTCTTGTGTGTACTCGAATGAACTTCCTTCATCAGTAGAACCAATTATTAAATAAGCCCCTCTATCTTCTAATGGTATCAATTCTTTTTTAGTAAAGTTGAATAAATAAACTGAAGCTGCAATTAATAGAATTATAAATATCGAAATTGTTTTTTGTTTATTAATCCAAAATTTTAAGGTATCGGTATAAAATTCTGTAAAAGATTTAAATCCATTATTGAATTTTTTTACAAAAAAATTAATATTTTCTTTTTTATTTAAAAACTTACTTCCTAACATTGGTGAAAGAGTTAAAGCCACAAACGAAGAAACAACAATTGAGAAAGATAGTGCTATTGCAGTTTCCTTAAACAAGGTACCAGCTATACCCTCAATAAAAATTAAAGGTAAAAAAACTGCAACTAAGATCAAAGTTGTAGCTATTATCGCAAATGTTATTTGTCTTGAGCCTTTATAAGCAGCTACAAGTGGCGTTTCTCCTTTTTCAATTCTTGTATAAATTGCATCTGTCATTATTACAGAATCATCAGTTATTATTCCAATTGCTAAAATAAAACTTAGGAGAACAAAAATATTTATAGAAAGATCAAATATATATAAACCTAAAAACGAACCAATTAAACTTACTGGCAAAGCTACAGCTGGTACAATTACAGCTTTTAGGTTCCCTAAAAACAAGTAAATTATTACCACGACCAAAATAAAAGCAATAATTAAACTTTTATAAACTTCCTGTATTGCAGTTCCTACATAAGTTGCTCTATTAAATGCTATTTCTAACTTTAAACCATCTGGTAAAGATTGATTTAAAACGTTTATTTTCTCTTTAATTTGATTTGAAAGTTCGACAGTTGATGCTCCACTTTTTGCGTATATTCCAATCCCAACTGTTTTTAAATTAGCTGCATTTTTTCTTTGAGCTTTAAATAAAGTTTTCTCAGAAACTGGACCAAGCTCTACATTTGCAATATCAGAAAGGGTTGTGACTTTATCTTTGTTCTTCTTAAGAGGAAGCTGCTTGATTGTTTCAATATTAGAGTAAGACTTATCAATATTAAGAGTTAAATCTTTGTTACTAGCTTCTAAAGTTCCAGCAGGGATGTTTATATTTTCATTTCTTAATGCTCTTTCGACTTCCTGAATAGTAAGATTATTGGCTGCTAACTTGATAGGATCTACCCAAACTCTAACACTTAGCTCTCTTAATCCACCGACTAAAATTCTACCAACATTTGGTACACTCGAAAATGCATCTATAAGATATCTTTCTGCATAATCACCCAAATCTAAATCATTCCAAGTTGGTGACGATAGCGCAACCCACATTGTAGTTGTAAAACCTGCTGCTTGTTTCAAAATTTGAGGTGGGTTTGCTTGATCTGGCAAATTGTCTGCAACTCTTGATACTCTCTCTCTTATGTCATTTGCTGCATCATCTAAATCTATATCTGTATTAAAATAAATATTTATTCTACTTCTTCCATTAAGCGAACTAGAATCAATGTTCTTAATTCCTTCAGCTCCTCCTATAACATCTTCTATTTTTTGTGTTATCTCCTCATCAACAATTTCAGCTGAAGCAGATTTATAATCGGTTTGTACCTGTACCACTGGAGGCTGAATGCCATCTGGTAATTCCCTAACAGGTAATTCCCAAAAAACAAAAATTCCAAAAATAATTAGTATCATTGACATTACCCATGCAACGACAGGTCTTTTAATACTAACTTCAGTTATATACATGTATTAATTATTTTTTATTTTCTTGTTTTTCAGAGTCAGACTTTTTAAATATATTTAATTTTTGTAACCACGCAAACATACCATTCTTGTTTTCTTTGGTATCTTTTTTCTTTTTTCCACCCCAACCAGATTTGTTTTGACTAGCTACTTTAGCACCCTTTTTTATAGGTCTTATTATTAAATTTGGTCTGACTTTTTTTGTGCCCTCAGCAACAACTTTGTCACCAACTTTTAGACCATTCAAAACTTCAACAAAACCCAGGTATCTATCGCCGGTATCAATATTTGTTTTTAATGCTTTATTTTTTTCGTCAACTTTATAGATAAATATATTATCACCTTCCACTATTGTGCTAGTATCTGGGATACTTAAGCTTTCTCTTGTATCATATTTTATTGAAATTTCTAAAAATGAGCCTGGCAAAATTTCACCAGATGTATTATCCATTTTTATCCTTGTTGGTAATGATCTAGTATCCTCACTAATTCGACTAGCTAACGAGTCAACTTCACCTTTATATGTTTTATCTTTGTATCCAGAAAATTTTATATCAACGGGTAAACCAACTTTAATAAATGGTACAAACATTTCAGGTATATCTACATCACAATAGATAATACTGGTATTTTCGAGATTAACTAAGATTGAAGATTTTGAAACTTCGATGTCTTCTGAAAATTCTCTTTTTCCAATTGTGCCATCAAACTGAGCAGTAATTTTTCTATTTTTAAGTTCTGCAATTACATCACCTTTTTTTACTTTTTGATTAAAGTTGATAGGTTTAAGTATTTCATACTTCTCAATTTTATAGGATTGCGTTTTAAATGGTCTTGCTGTTCCGTATGTACTTATTAAATTCTCAAAAACTCTATTTTCAGCTGCAGTAACAATTATTCCTGGGGGTGGTCTTTTACTAAACTTCTTTTTAAAATGATTTCCAATCATTGTTCTACCAACAATCACTGTAGCTATAATTAAAAAGAAAATTATTATTATGCTTGTAATTTTTGTTGATCTTTTCATATCTTATATTCTACCATATTCAGCCCATGAACCATCATAAATGACTGGAAGATACTTATTATTTACTTGAGAATATGCAAGTGCCAAAACACATGCTGTGATCCCAGAACCGCATGAAAACACAACATTTACTGGGTCATTTAAAGATAAATCGTTAAAATAAGAAGAAATTTTAGACTTACTTTTAAAAGTAAAATCGTCATTGATAAGGGTTTTAAATGGTAAGCAAATTGAATTAGGTATTGAACCACTTCTTACATTTTTTCTTGGGTCTGGAGTTATACCAATAAAACGATCTTTGCTTCTCGCATCAACTAAATCAAATTTTTTTTTAATTATATTTAGGTCGATCTGATCTTTACTTTTTACCATTTCATTATTTTCTTTTGCTTTGTAGTTGGTTGTTTGAATAATTTCATTATTATCAGAAGTTATTCTTTTTTCTTTTTTCCATTTATTAAAACCTCCATCTAAAACATATACTTTCTTTTTGTCGTGGCCAAAGTAAATTAAATTAAACCATACTCTACAAGCACTTAAAACTTCAGAATTATCATAAATCACAATTTCGTCTTCGTTAGATATGCCCATAGATGATAGTATATTTTCCCACGAACTAATGTCCGTTAACATATGTGGTAAGTCGGTTAATTTATTACAATTTTCGTCAATATCAAAAAAAATTGCATTTGGTATATGCTCTTTATTAAATTCTTCTCTACCACTTCTTTTTGTTGCGGGCATATGCCAAGAGCCATCTATTATTTTTACATTTGAAAGATTTTTTTCTAGCCATTCAGTTGATATAAGTGACATTAGAAACTTTTTTCCAAATATTTCTGATGATAATCTTCGGCTTTGTTATAATTTTTTGATTTTGATATTTTGGTAACGATTTTACCTTTAAATTTTTCGTTAATTTCTTTCAGTACTTTGTTAGCTATTTTATTTTGATTTTCATCATGAACAAATATTTCACTTCTATACTGAGTACCTATATCTGGACCTTGCCGGTTCAAAGTAGTTGGATCATGAAATTCAAAAAAGTTTCTTATTATTTCCTCATAAGAAATTTTAGTATTATCAAATTCAACCTTAACTACCTCAGCGTGGTTGGTTTCACCATAACATACTTCTTTATAAGATGTCTGCTCGGTATTGCCCCCACAATATCCAACCTCCGTATTTATTACTCCATCTAACTTGCTAAATTTTATTTCGGGTCCCCAAAAACATCCAAGTGCTAAAGTTGCTATTTCCATTGCTAAAAATTTTAATTAATCTAAAGTTATTATCATGCTTTCCAAAAATCAATTAGGCTTTTTTTACATGTTTTTATCAATATGTGCCTTTTCATTTATGGATGTAATAGTCAAGTGGTCATCAGATTATCCAATTGGACAGGTAATGTTCTTTAGAGGTCTATTTGGTATTTTGCCAATTATTTTTTTAGTTCCTAAGACAAGATTTAGAGATTTTTACAAAACAAATAGACCAGGATTACATTTAATTAGATGTTGTTCAGGACTGATAGCTTTAGCTGCAATATTTTTGGCATTAAGAAACCTACCACTTGCAACAGTGACAAGTATTTCATTTGCTGCACCTATATTTACAACTTTGCTATCAATATTTTTACTAAGTGAGAAAGTAGGAGTATATAGATGGGCCGCGGTATTTGTTGGTTTTATTGGTGTTTTAGTAATTACCCAACCAGGATTTTCTAGCTTAAATATTTATTATTTATTTCCAATAATCTTTTGTATTGGAATGTCTTACGTTGCAATTACAATTAGAAAACTTTCATCCACAGAACCAGTATGGTTGATCTCATTTTTTTTTTCTTTTGCAATTACAATAGTTGGAGTTTTATCAATACCATTTGGTTGGATCATGCCATCTTTCAATGATTTTTTACTTTTATGTACAATTGGCTTGTTAGGAGGAACAGCTAACTTATTGTTAAGTCAATCTTATAAATTATCTGAGGTTTCTTTGGTTACACCTCTTAAATATTTAGGATTAATATTTGCAATATCTTTTGGATATTTTATTTGGGATGAAATTCCTACAATTAAAACATTGATGGGTGCTTCACTGGTAATAATATCATCTATCATTATATTTCGAAGAGAAATATATTTAAATAAACAAGTAACGGTAAGTAGAAATGAGTAAGGCACCACCATATTGGACAAAAGCTAGAAAACATCTTTCAAAAAAAGATAGTATCATGAGATCATTGATTAAAAAATATAAAGATAATAATTTAACTACTAGAAAAGATGTCTTTTATTCTTTATGCAAAAGTATAATAGGACAACAAATAAGTGTTGCTGCTGCAGACTCTGTCTTTAAAAAATTTGAATTGGCATGTAAAAAAAAAATTAATCCAAAAATTGTTTCAAAGCTTAAAACATCGCAACTAAAAAAATGTGGTCTTAGTCGTCAAAAAATAAGGGGTATCTTGGAAATGTCTCAAAAATTTAAAGATAAAACTTTTAATCCAAGATTAATTCCGAAAATGAACGATGAAGAAGCCATTATATATCTATCAACTTTAAGACAGATAGGAAGATGGTCAGCAGAGATGATTTTGTTATTTACTTATAATAGGTCAAATATCTGGCCAATTCAGGACATTGGATTATTAAGAGCAATATCAAATAACTATAAAAAAAAATATTTTCCACCTGAAACTTTTATAAAAAAACTTCAAAAAAAATTTTCTCCATATTGTTCTGTTGCAACTTGGTATTTGTGGCGTTCAATTGACGATGATACTATTCAGTATTAGCGCCCTCCACGATAAACATATGTCTTTTTGTGGTTTGTTCTGCATAAGACCAAGCTTTTAAATAATCTTCTGAGTCATGACAAGATATGGCTTTGTCATAACTGGGAAATTCCCAAATGACGGTTCTTAATACTTTATCACCACTATAATATTTTAGTTTTCCTCCTCTAACTACAGGAGTTCCACCAAATTTTTTTATAACTGGTATTGCATTTTCACCATATTTTTTTAAGTTATCTTGGTCTAAAATCTCTGTATACAAACTCACCCAATATGCCTTCATATTTGCCCCTTTTCTGTGTTATTCCATTCCTTCAAATATCATATGTTCTCTAATTACATTGTCTTTAAGATATGTTCTTGCCTCAACATATTCTTCAGAATCATAGCATTTTTTAGCAGTTTCCACGTCAGGGAACTCTGCAAGTGCTATTCTAACCATTTCTCTACCCTCAAGTGCAATGTTATTAGCACTACGAGCTAAAATTTTTCCAGAATGTTTTAATACAGCTTCCTTTGCTTTATCTGCATATTTTTTCATTCTTTCAGGGTCTTTAATTTCACTGTAAGTTGCAATCCAGTAACCTTTCATAATTCTCCTTTTTAATTTTTTTTTTTTATGTTACCAAATTTTATGGCAGAAAAATTAATAATCAATTATGAAGATTATAAATTAGCAGTTGAAAAGTTAGCTCTTACAATTGAAAAAAATTACAAACCATCTGTTTTAGTCGGAATAATGAGGGGTGCAGCTCCTATAATTGATATGCTATCAAGAATATTTAAATTGCCCACTGCTTATGTTGTTATTCAGAGTTATTCTGGAGAAACTGTAGAAAATAAACAGGGTGAACTTATTTTTGCAAGAGACATAAGCTCAATAGCTAAAAATGAAGATTTTAAAAATGTTTTATTAGTTGATGACTTATCTGATACTGGGCTTACTTTGAATGAAAGTATTAAATGGTTAAAAAAATATGCTCCTGTAAAAAACCATATTGAAGAAATTAAAACAGCTTGCCTTTGGAAGAAAAAGTCTTCTTCTTTTACACCAGATTTTTGTCCAATTTTACTAGATGGTGATCCGTGGATAGTTCAACCATCAGAATATTACGATGAAATAGACATCAATGGTTTAAAGAAAAAACATTCATAAAAAAGGCTAACTTAATTAGTTAGCCTTTTTAACTTTTTATCTAAAATTATTTTGGAATATCTCCCTCTACACCTTTAACATAAACATTCATTCCTAATAACATTCCATCGTCAGCAACTTTTCCTTCTGCAACAAGGATGTTACCTTTTTGATCGTATATAGGACCTGTGAAAGAGTGAATTTTTCCTGATGCTAGATCTTTTTGAAGCTGTTCTGCTTCTTTAACAAGATCAGCGCCCATTCCTTTGTTATATGGTGACATCGCAACCATACCTTCTTTTAGACCATGCCAAGTATCTTGTTGACTCCATGTTCCATCTCTTGCAGCAATCGCTCTTTCAACATAATAAGGAGCCCAATCGTCTATAATTGATGTTAAAATTGATTTTGGAGCAAATCTCTGCATGTCGCTTGCTTGTCCAAAAGACCAAATTCCTGCCTTTTCTGCAGTTTGGACTGGAGCTGTACTATCTGTATGTTGCATTATGATGTCTGCACCTTGATCGATTAATGCTTGCGCCGCTTCGGCTTCTTTACCAGGATCATACCAACTAAATACCCAAACTATTTTTGTTTTGATATTAGGATTTACTTTTTGAGCAGCTAAAGTCATTGCGTTTATTCCTCTTATAACTTCAGGAATAGGAAATGATGCTATGTAGCCAATAGTGTTAGTTTTTGTTAATTTACCAGCAATATGGCCCAAAATAGTTCTTCCTTGGTAAAATCTAGCAGAATATGTTGAAACATTTGAATGTTCTCTCTTGTATCCAGTTGCATGCTCAAATTTCACGTTTGGAAAGTCTTTGGCTACTTTGTTCGTCGCATCCATATATCCAAAGCTAGTGGTAAATATTAGGTCATGGCCTGATTGAGCAAGTTGTCTGATTACTCTCTCTGCATCAGCACCATATTTAACACTTTCCACATAAGTAGTTTTTATCCCTGCAGCTTCAACAGCTTTTCTTCCTTCATCATGTTGGTATGTCCAACCATGGTCTCCTGTTGGACCGATGTAAACGAATCCAACCTTAAAGTCTGCTTTTGCACTTATACTAAAAGTAATTAAAAAAATTGCAGAAATTAAGTATCTCAAAAAGTTTTTATACATTTGATTTCCCCTTTAAATTTTTTTTTATGATGTTTTTAAGTTAATCAAAAAAATAAAAAAAAAAATGTTTATTTTCGAATAGCTAACATTACTTTTCTTTATAGAATATTCTTCCCAAAGAAGTTGGAGTGTTTAGTTTTATTTTTCTACTATCGCGGGAGATTACAACTAAAACTATTATTGTCATCAGGTAAGGTAGTGCAATTAAAAATTGAACTGGAATTCTAAATCCAACAGCCTGCATATGTAATTGTAATATTGATATTCCGCCAAAAATTATTGCACCAATTAAAACTTTTATTGGACTCCAGGTTGCAAATACAACCAAAGCCAGAGCTATCCATCCTCTTCCAGCTGTCATATTCTCAATCCACTGTGGAGTGTATATTAAAGATAAATAAGCTCCAGCTAAACCACACATGCCTCCTCCATAAAGAATACAACAGTATCTAACCAAAATAACATTAATACCTTGATTTGATGCCGAAACAGGCGAATCGCCAACAGCTCTAACAACTAAACCTAATTTAGTTTTTTTCAAAAAATAATTAGTTAAAAATGGTAAAGCAAAAGCAAAATATAAAACTATAGAGTGTCCAAATAATATTGGACCAAAAAACGGAATACTTTCTCTTAAACTTGAAAATAAAATTGGAAAATCTTTTCCAGGAATACCAACAAAATTTTTTCCTAACATTGCTGAAAGACCAATACCAAAAATTGTTAATGCTAATCCCGTTGCAACATGATTTGTCAGCAGTGATTGTGTTAAAAATCCAAATATTAATGAAATTATAACACCAGACAACATTGATCCAATAATTGCAATAAAAAGGTTATCTGTTATTACCATTAAAGCAAAACCAGAAATTGCTCCTATTATCATCATTCCTTCGACACCTAAATTTAAAACGCCCGATCTTTCAGTGATTAATTCACCTGATGCAGCTAGAATTAGCGGCACTGAAGATGCCATAATTGATCCTATTAAAACACCAATAAAACTAATGTCTAAGCTCATTTTTATTAAAATTTTGAAATTTAATTTTGAAAAAAAGTAAATAATCAGATGCGAGTAAGAAAAATAAGATCATACCCTGAAATACTTGACCAGTGTATTGAGGTATCTGTAAAAAAATTTGAGTCGTTTCTGCACCTAAGTAGGTCAAAGAAACTACTAATGACGCAAATATTATACCAAATGGATTAAGACGACCTAAAAAAGCAACAATAATTGCTGTAAAACCATAATCTGGAGATATCATTCTATGTAGTTGTCCAATAGGCCCAGTAATTTCACCAACACCAGCCATTCCGGCACAAGCACCACTAATCATGAAAACAATCAAAATCATTGTCTTTCCTTTAAATCCTGCATATTTTGCAGTTTTTAAACTTAGACCAGACACTTTAATCTGAAAACCTAAATAAGTTTTATAGAGCACAAACCAACTAACGAAGACTGCTGCAAGAGCGATAAATATTCCTGCATGAATTCTTAAACCCTCAAATAATAGTGGCATTCTAGCAGAGTCACTAAATTGTCTTGTCTCTGGAAAATTAAATCCCTCTGGATTACTCCATGGACCAACCACTAAGTAATCTAAAATCAACTTTGAGACATAAACTAACATTAGACTAACTAAAATTTCGTTAGTATTAAAATAAGTTTTAAGAATTGCAGGAATAAGTGCAAAAATCATTCCTCCAATTGCTCCTGCGATAATAATTAAAGGTAAAATGTAAAATCCTTCTTGATTATAAAATAAGAGAGCAACCCCCCCTCCTACAATTGCTCCAAAAGTTAATTGTCCTTCAGCACCAATATTCCAATTATTACTTTTGAAACAAAATGATAAACCAATAGCAATTAAACATAATGGAGTTGCTTTAAGTAATAATTCACTAAAACCATATAAATTAGAAATGGGGGTTATAAAATAAAACTTAAGTGCTTCAATTGGATTAAAACCTAAAGTATAGAAAATAATACCACCACCTATAATTGTTAGAATGATTGCAATAAATGGAGTAAAAAAATACAATGTCGTTGGAACATCATTCCTTTTTTCAATTTTAATCAATAGATCCTCCACCCATTAGGATTCCTAATTTTTCTGGAGTCACTTCCACCGAAGGCATTATTTTTGAAAGTTTACCTTTATAAATAACTGCAATTCTATCGCTAAGTTTTAACAGTTCCTCCGTATCTGTAGAAATTAAAATCGTTGATTTTTCTTCATCATTAATTTTTATAAGCGTTTCATGAATATAATTGATTGCACCGACATCAAGACCCCATGTTGGATTATAACAAATTAATAATTCTGGAGCTGTAATTAACTCTCTCCCTAAAATAAGTTTTTGTAAATTTCCACCTGATAGAAATTGACTTTTTAATTCAACATTGTCAGTATTTACTGAAAAATCAGATAATATTTTCTTAGAATGCTCTTTAATTTTTCTTTCATTTACCAAACCCTTCTCAAAAAAATTAGATGATTTGAAATTATTTAAAGCTACGTTTTCATAAATTTTTAATTCAGGTACAGCTGCTTGAGATATTCTATCTTCTGGAGAAAAAGCCATTAAATACTCTCGGCGTTGCTTTGGATTTAGTTTAGCAATTTCCTTATTTCGAAAAATGATCGATGCATCAGGTGTAATTATTTCCCCACTCAAAATTTGAAAGAGTTCGTTTTGACCATTGCCAGAAATACCCGCTATACCTAAACATTCTCCTTTCTTTAAAGAAAAATTTAGATTAACTAAATTTGTTTCAAAAGGATCATCGCTATAAAAATTTAAATGTTTTACTTTAAATATCTCATCTTTATTTTTGGAAGTATTAATTTTTTTCTTAATTTTTGCTAGTTTTTGACCAACCATTTTACTTGCGAGAGTTTCAACTTTTTCATTTTGTGTTTGACTAACAGATACAACCTTACCTTTTCGCATGACTGCAACCTCATCGCATAAAGACAAAACTTCTTTTAATTTGTGAGTTATGTAAATAATTAATATTCCTTCATCACAGAATTTTTTTAATGATATAAATAATTCCTCTGTTTCCTGCTCAGTCAAAACAGATGTAGGCTCATCCATGATTAGAACTTTAGGGCTTCTTAAAAGGCATCTTATAATCTCAACTTTTTGCTTTTGCCCTGCTGATAAATTTAATACAGGAACATCAAGGTCAATACTAAAGTTATATTTTTTTAATATTTCATTTATTCTTACCCTTAAACTTTTGTTATCCTCAGTTGCATCTATGCTTAAGTTTTCAAATACTGATAAAGTTTCAAATAAATTGAAATGCTGAAAAACCATTCCAATTTTATTTTTTTTGGCATCGAGTGGAGAACTTAATTTTAAATTTTTTTCATTTAAAAAAACCTCACCATTATCTGGGCTTATTATACCAGACAAAATTTTTACCAACGTAGATTTTCCAGCTCCGTTCTCTCCTAATAGTGCGTATATTTTTCC
Organism: uncultured Pelagibacteraceae bacterium; assembly: GCA_902586225.1. GTDB lineage: Bacteria > Pseudomonadota > Alphaproteobacteria > Pelagibacterales > Pelagibacteraceae > Pelagibacter. The sequence goes on along the minus strand of CACIGO010000004.1, from coordinate 23,259 downwards.
ACTTTTAAATTGAAGGGATACATTATCATTAGCTATACACCCTGGATATATTTTTGATATATTTGATATTCTTAAGTCTGTTGCCATAGCATTTCTTTAATATAATAAATCAATAACTCAATAATCTTTAAAATTTCCTATCTTTTCAAATTTGAATTAAATTCAAACAATTTAATGAAAGTTTTGAACAAATTGTTAACATAATTCAACTTTAGGTATGTATTAATGATTATTGCTTTTAAAAATAATACTTTATCAAAAAAATTTATTGCTCTGTTTATCACATTAACAATAATTTTTTTAACTGGATGCCAAACAATTAAAAAGAAATCTGATGAAGTGGCTGAAAAAGAGAATGAAAAATTTGGTCAATTCGTTGGAAAAGAAGTTAATGAGATGAGATTAGAATTAGGCTCACCTTCAGAAGATTTTGTCAATGAACTTGGAAATGAAATGCTTATCTACAAAACAAAAAAATATGGAATTCCTTGTGAAAGAAAATTTGAGGTGAATGCATCAGGGGTTATTATCGGATTTAGCTCTAGTGGATGTATTTAGTCTTGTGGGGACTAGCCCCACAAGCAAGGTACTTATTTAATTTCAATAAGTTTCTTTTTTTTATGTTCCGGGATAATCCTTTCACATGCAATTGTTAAAAGACCATCTTTTAACTCTGCACCATTCACTTTTACATCATCAGCAATTGTAAATGATCTCGCAAATTGTCTTTGCGATATACCTTTGTGGATTATCTCTCCATCTTGGTTTTTGTTTTCACTTCTATCAACTTGTTTAGTTCTTACAGTCAATAGATTATCTTCAAACTCTACCTCAACATCTTTTTTGCTAAAACCAGCTAAAGCAACCTCAATTGAGTAGTTATCTTTGCCAGTTCTTCTTATGTTGTAAGGCGGGTAGTTTGATTGCATACTTAAACCACCATTGCCCAACATGCTTTCGAATTGGTCAAACATATCGTCAAAACCAATTGAGAAAGGCCGAAGTGAGTTGAAAATTGATAGATCCTTACTTGTCATATTATCCTCCTTTAATTAAGCAAGTTTATTTACCGCTAGCCCCATTAGGCGACTAACAAAATTTATATGGTAATTAATTTTGATATTTCAAGATCAAGTGTTTAATTTTCCAGCTATTTTCAAAGCGAACGCGTAGTCAACTGCAATCTCCTCAATTGCTCCATCTCTTCCAGATTTTCCTCCATGACCTGCATTCATTTCTGTTTTTAATAAAAGTAAATTGTTATCAGTTTTGTAATCTCTTAATTTTGCAGTAAATTTTGCTGGCTCATCAAATAATACCCTGTTATCACTTAGACTTGTGGTTATCAAAATGTTTGGGTAATCCATCTTTTTAATATTGTTATAAGGTGCATATGAAAATATGTAATCAAAGTGTTCTTTTTTATCTTTAGCATTTCCAAATTCATCAAATTCGCCGACTGTTAATGGTAACGAATGGTCTAAGTTCGTAGTCAACGAGTCAACGAAAGGAACAGCCATAACAATGCCCAAAAATAAATCAGGAGCTTGGTTAACAACGGCTCCCATCAAAAGACCTCCAGCAGATCCACCCATTCCAATAATATTACCTTTGGACGTAAACTTTTTTTCAATTAAAAATTTTGCAGAAGCAATGTAATCTTCAAATGTATTTTTCTTGTTTAATAATTTTCCTTCTTTCCACCATTTCATTCCTTTTTCCATACCACCTCTAATATGAGAAGTTACCCATATAATATCTCGCTCTATTAAACTTATTCTGGTTGAAGAAAAACTTGGTGACATAGAACTTCCGTATGATCCGTATCCATATAATAATAATTTTGCAGATCCATCTAATTTAGTTTTTTTATGTCTTGTTATTGTAATAGGAACCATTCTTCCATCATGAGAGGCACACTCTAATCTTTCAACTATGTAGTCATCAGAATTATGACCACTAGGAATCTCTTGTTCTTTAACTAATTTTTTCTCCTTTGTTTTAAGATTGTATAGGTATGTCCTTCCAGGAGTTTTTGGTGATGAATATGATAAATAAACGGTATCAGTATTTCTATCTCTTTGGGTTAACGACACACCGGGTACTATAACTTTTTCATCTGAAAAAAATATTTCTTCTTCTTCATTATTTTTTGGATTTCTTAATATTAATTTTGATAATGCATTAGAAGTTTCAGATCTAATTATCCAATTATCTAAGAAAATTAATCCACCAATTAAAACCTCTTCTCGTGCAGGTATAAATGTTTCCCAGTTTTTTTTTTCTAAATCAGTTGTTTTTTCAATTTTAAAATCTTCCGCATCCTCATTTGTATGTTTATAGAAATTCCCATTCCATGAATTAACTGAATATATTATCCCTCTTTTTCTTTTATCAATTAGTTTCGGTTTTGGAATTATTTCATCTGCTTTAAAATAATACTGTTCGGACGTATTATGATCAGATGACGTAATAAAAAAATACTTTTCATCAGAGCTTAGTCCTATCCCTACAGTAAATGCTTCACTTTCTTCTTTAAATATAAGAATATCTTTACTAGTAGGAGCTCCAATTTCGTGCCTGTAAATTTCTCTTGGTCTGTGATTGTCATCAAGCCTTGAGTAAAAAATATATTTGTCATCTAAGCTAAATGTTATTCCGCCACTAGTATTTTCAATCTTTCCACCAACTTGCTCTCGACTTTTAATATCTCTTATATGTATGGTATAATATTCAGATCCTTTTAAATCTAATGAATAAGCTAGTAATTTATCATTATAGCTAACTTCCAAGTCTCCAAGCCCAAAATATTCTGTTTTAAGCTTTTCTTTTTCTAAATCGCCATTCCAAATTTCCTCTACTTCATCAGAGTCAATTTTTTTTCTTAACTTTATAGAATAATTTCCTCTAGTTGTTGTTTTTGTCCAGTAACTATATCTTACATCCTTAAACGGAAGAGACTCATCATCAAGTTTAATTCTTCCTTTAATCTCGTCGAATAAAACTTTTTGAATTTCTTTTGTATCTGACATTTGATAACTGAAATAATCATTTTCATCTTCAAGATATTTTCTCACCTCTGGTAATAATTTTGAACTATCTTTCAATACTTCAAGTATATTTTCCTGATGTATCCAACTATAATCGTCTTCCCAGGTTACATTGTGACAAGATTTTAATTCTGGTTTTTTTTTAAGCTGTGGTATTTTCATTTAAATTTAATTAATTTATGAATATTTTTTTTGCAATACTAATAATCTTTATAATTCTTTATATTTTACTCAATTGGTTTGCCAAAACCTCAACAAAAAAAATATCAAAATTTGTAAGAACATTTATTATAATTTCTTCAATATTGTTAGCGGTAATAATGGCATATGCAGGAAGATATATATTTTCCTTACCATTTATGTTGGCTATTTTGCCTTTAATTAAAACAAAAGCTGGCATTTCTTTATTTCAGCTATTTAGATTATGGGGGCTTTTTAGAGTTCTAAAAAATTCTGGCAGATTTAATTTTAATCAATTTAATCAAAATATGTCATCTCAGAATATGAGTTTGGATGAGGCATATAGAATTTTAAATTTAGATCCCAAAAAAAAATATACAAAAGATGAAGTGATGAATTCTTATAAAAAAATTATGAAAAAAATTCATCCAGATAGAAGTCCGGAATTGAATAATATTGCTACTTTAGTGAACCAAGCCAAAGACACAGTCTTAAAATCGGTTGTTTAAGTATAACTTAATATTGATTTGTATACTTGTTCGACCTTAATTAAATTCGGATCAATTTCACTTCCATGTGTAATATTATTAATATCATAACCTTCAGGAATAATTCTAATATGATTAGGAGTATAATCTGTATATGCCTTTGGAGTATCTAATAAAATTACTAAGCTTGGTTTGCCAGATTGTGATGAAATATGTGAACCAAATGAATCATTCCCCACATACATATCTGAAGATGCTATGAAAGGAATTACCTCTGAGATATTTTTGTCACTAAGATCTGTAATATTGTCTCTTTCAACCTTATCAATTATTTCTTGAGCAATTAATTTTTCATTAGGACCACACAAAATAAAAAAATTAAATTTATTTAGTTTATTCAACTCATTTATTAGATTTGAGTAATTATCAGTACCCCATTTTGTTGTTGGACCTGAAGATCCAGCACCTATTACAATATTAAATTTTGACTTATCAAAATAATTTGAGACACCTTTAAGTTTATTTTCATTTATATGAATTTTTGTATAAGTTCGACATTTCTCCATATTTAATACGCTAGCAGTGAATTTTTTTGCTGTGTTGATTAAATGAAGATTTTTCTTTTTAAATAAAGGATAGTGATAAATATCTTTTATTCCAGCCAACTTACATGCAACAAATATTCTAGGACTTGGATAATAAATAAATATTTTATCAAAATTGTATTTTTTTAATTCCGATGAAAAACTTAATATATTTTTAAATTTATTATATTTTTTATCTATTACTATGACTTCTTTAATTTTAGGATCATCCTCCAATGCATCCGACAAATTCTTGCATAATGTAAAAATTGTTATAGGTCCAAACTTTTCAGATAATTGATGAACATAACTTAGATGTAACAAATTTGCTCCAAGACCAATATAGCTAAGATAAACACAAACTTTCATAAGTATTTAGAATATATTTTTTTATTATTTTTTTCTTAAATCTATTCTATAAATATACTCATATAATTAAGTTATGATTAATGGAATATATGCAGCTACATTGTCAGTATTAGATAAAAATCTGGCTTTAAATACTGAAAAAACGATTAAATATGCAGAAAACTTAATCGACAAAGGTTGCCACGGAGTAGTTTTTTTTGGAAGTACTGGACAATCACAACTCATATCTCTTTCGGAAAAAATTCAATTAATCAATTTGTTACCAAAAAGTAATTATAGGGATAAATTTATAATTGGAACTGGTCTTAATTCGCTAGTTGACAATATTAATTTGATAAAAATAGCCAAATCAAATGGGTTTAATAAATTTTTAATTATGCCTCCTGCCTATTATAAGTATAGCGATGACGATGTGATTAATTTTTACTCAAGAATAATAGATGAAATTAATGAATGTAAAATAATTTTATATAATTTCGAAAAACTCTCAGGATATAAATTTAGTATTGATTGTGTTGAGGAGTTAGTAAAAAAATTTCCAAGTCAAATTGTTGGAGTAAAAGACAGTTCTTATAATTTGTATGAAAATTTGAAAATTGATAATTTTTCAGTTATGCCTGGTTCAGAGTCAAAATTATTAAAAGGATTAGAATTAGGTTGTTCTGGAATAATTACAGCAACAACAAATGTTACTTCAATTTTAGCAAGAGATGTTTACGATAAATTTCAAAATGGCTCAGATCAATCTTCTAACGAAAAGTTATGTTTAGTAAGAAGTATTTTCGATAAATTTAATTTGATTTCAGGTTTACATACTTTCATGGCACAAATTGACCATGACTACCAGAATTTAATTCCACCATTGAAACTGTTAAATGAAAACGAAAAAAAAATATTTTTTGCAGAACTTCAAAAACTTGATTTTGACTTTAAGCACTTAAAAGCAGCATAATGAAACTTATAAATTTTTTAAATGATTTGTTCAAAGAAGATGGTTTTATCTTAATAGATTATAATTCTAACAGATATGTTATAGGAAAGCCTTTGAAAGAAATTCCTATAGAATTACAATTGTTAGACAAAAGTTTGCATAAAAAATTACTTTTCCATCCTGATTTATATTTTGGTGAAGCATATACCAATGGCTCTTTAAGATTAAAAAATGGAACCTTGACGGAATTTCTTGATATAGCTTTTAAAAATATTGGAAGAGCAGATATTAATATTTATGGAAAGACATTAAATAAAATAAAGGGAACTTTAAAATATTTAACAAGTTTTAATAAAATTCTTAAATCTAAACAAAATGTTGCACACCATTATGATATTTCAGAAAAATTATACGATTTATTTCTTGATAAAAAAAGACAATATTCGTGCGCATACTTCAAAAATGAGAATGATACCTTGGAAACTGCTCAAGAAAATAAAATTGATCACATAATTAAAAAACTTCACATACAACCTAACCAAAAAGTTTTAGATATTGGATCTGGTTGGGGAACACTTGCAATTGACATTGCAAAAAAAACAAAAGCTTCAGTTACCGGAATTACACTTTCAGAAAATCAATTAAAATATAGCCAAGAAAAAGCCAAAGAATTAAATTTAGATAATCAAGTTGAATTTAAATTAATAGATTACAGACAATTGAATGAAAAATTTGATAGGATAGTTAGTGTTGGAATGTTTGAGCATGTTGGAAAAAAATTCTATCAAACCTATTTTAATAGAGTGTCTCAAATGTTAAAAAAGGATGGAGTAGCTTTGATACACACAATTGGATCAAATCTACCACCTAGAGACCCTCAGCCCTGGATAACAAAATATATATTTCCTGGTGGATATACCCCTAGTTTAAGCGAAATAGCAAGGCCAATAGAGGATTCTGGACTTATAGCTACAGATATAGAGATTTTAAGGATGCACTATGCTCACACATTAAGAAATTGGAAAGAAAGATTTCTATCAAAAAAAGATCAAGTTTTAGAAATGTTTGATGAAAAATTTTTAAGGATGTGGGAATTTTATCTTACAAGTTGTGAAATGGCTTTTAAATGGGGAGATCAAGTTGTATTTCAACTTCAGCTAACTAAAGATATTAGATCTGTTCCTAATACTAGAGACTATATTTATTAAAAATTAGCTGATAAAGCTGTATTTCTTAAATGAAAAAAAAGAAAAAAAAACCTAAAAAAAAAAATTTAAAAACAAAGGTTAAAAAATCAAAAAATAAATCCAAGTCAAAAATAAAGAAAAAAAGACCAAAATTAAAAAAAAAAATAACAAAAAGATTAAATCGAAGAAAAAAAATAAAAAAAGTTAAGTTAAAGACAAGTACTGAAAAGGGTATTATTTCAAGAACGGTCAGACTTGAGGAAGATTTAAAAAATAAGTTTTCTTTTAAATTTAGTTTTAATTTATTAGCAATTGATAAATTAATACAAAAATTTTTTCAAAGTATAGAATTTAGATTAATTCGTTTTAAAGAAATAAGAGCTGAGGAAAAAAGGCAAATTAAACTTGAGAAAATTGAGCAAGCAGAAAAGGAAAAAATCGAAATTGAAAAACAGAAGAAAGCAGATGAGTTAGCTTTTTTAAAAGAAAAAGAAATCCAGTTAAAACAAGAACAAAAATTAGAAAGAGAAAGAGCAAAAGATATAAAATTATTCTTAAGAAAAGAACAGGCTATACTAAGAAAAGAGCAGGCGGAGAGACAAAAGAAATTTTTACAAGAATTAAAATTAGAAAAGCAAATAGAAAAGTTTAGAATAAGAGAGGTAAAAGAATTAGAACAACTAGAAAAATTAGCCTTAAGAGAAAAGAGAGAGGATTATTCAGGATTACAAGAGCGTATCGAAAAACTAAAATTAAAATATCAACAAATAAGAGATCAGAAAATAAGAGAACGAGTTGAAGCGTTAGGCGTAGAAACACAAGAAGGAGACGATAGAGCAAAATTACTTCAAAGAGAAAGGGAGTATACTTTAGCTAGGCAAAAAATTGAGTTTGCACTTGAAAGCTTTTACAGAAGTGCGAATAGTTTAGTTTTTCAACTTAATAAAAGATATATAACTAAACATATGTCTATCTTGAGATGCATAGACAGAAGATTCGAAACCGGAGAGATATTTATAAAATGGGATGAGACAATTGATGATGAGTGGTTAATACTAATTTATATTAAAAATAATTCTCCAGATGAAGGTATAGTCATTGAAGATAAAACAAATGAAGAAAAAAATATTTCACATGAATTTAAACCAAGTGAAATTTTTAAAGCCTCAGATTTAATGGTAGATTCATTAACCCAGCTGATTGCAAAAAAAAGATCTAAGAACAACTAAATTTGTTGGTCTTTGATAATTTTTTCTATTAACTTTATATTTTCTCCACTTTTGATTAATGGATAAATAGATTTTGCTTTTCTCAAGTCATCAACTGCTTTTTCATATTCCTTTAAGCTTAAGTATATTTGCGCTCGTCCTGATAATGCTCCAAAATGTCTTGGCTCTAGATCTAAAACTTTTTCAATATCATCTAACGATTTCTCATAATCACCCAATATAAATAGTAATGTTGCTCTCTTATTCCAACCCTCCGCCCATTTTGGGTCCTCATTAATCACATCTGTAAATAGTTTTAATGCCATTCTATACTGCTGATGGTACATGGAATAAGTTCCGTTCTCTAATTTGTTCGTCAGATAATCATTGTTCGGGTGTCTTGTCCATTTATTCCAAATTTGATCCTCTAGCTTTTCTGCTTGTTGTAAATTTCTTGCATTAAGCAATTCTTTAAACAATATATTTAAATTGTCTGAATACACATTATTTGTACTTACAAATAAAAATATAATTATAAAACTTACATATTTTTTAATCACTGACATATACAGATACTCCTCTAGAATTAATGTCTACATCAAATTTTTTATGCAATGGTGGAAAAGCTCTTTGAGAACAATCCAGTCTATCACAAGTTCTACATGAAACCCCTACAGGTATCTCTGATTTTTTATCATTCAAATCTAAGTTTTCCGTATAAACAAAATCTCTTGCATATTTGGCTTCACATCCAAGTCCAATAGATAACATACTTTTTTTTTGTCCATATCTTCCTATACCTTTTTCAACAGTTCTTGCTATACATACATACTTTTCACCATTAGTCATTTTACTTACTGCAGCCTGTATAACACCAGGTCTAGAAAAAGCCGAATATACATTCCATCGAGGACAAGCACCACCATAGCGTGGTATTTCTATACCTGACAATGAAAATCTTTTTGAAATATTACCAGCTACATCAACTCTCAAAAAATGAAATGGAACCCCAGGTAATTTTGGATCATTCAAACATGTTACTCTATGTGTGACTTGTTCGAACGAAGTTGCAAAAGTATTTTGCAATAACTCTAAATCATATTTAAGTTTTTTACATTCATAATGAAATAATTTGTAGGGCATTAAAATTGCTGCACCGCAATAATTTAATAAAGCAACTTTTGTTAATTTTTTCGATTCTTCATTTGGATAATTAAAAGTATCAAGATAAGAATTTATTATGTCACTAGCCCCCTCTTGTGCAATTTGAGCTGCAGCATGTAATTTCTTTGTTTCCAAAGACAAATAATCAGACAATAGCAACTTTCTATTTTTGTTATCATAAATTTTTGAAAAGGGTTTTCCTTCCTCAGGAATTATATCTTGTACTTCAATTTTATACTCTGATTTTAAATAATCACATAAAGCAATATATCTTGTTCTATTATTTTGTTTTATTTGTTCAAAGATTTGATTTGCAAATTCCTCTAGTTTTGGAAAAAAATTTCTATTTTCTTGCAAAAAATCAGAAATCACTTCTCCAGGAAATGAGTTTTTTCTATTATCAACAATTTTTCCTGAAAGTTTTTCAATTTTGTTAACCAATTCATGATCTTTTTTTTTCAAAATGTCTCCTAGTCTTATTAGAGCTTTACCAATTTTAGGATTACTATTTGCTAGATCTTTAACTTCTGGACCAACTATATCCAAATCTTCAAAAAGTTGATCATCAAGCAATTCTGAAATTGTGTTGACCATATTGATATCTGATTTATTTGTTAGATCGCTAATGTTGATGCTTAACTCCTCACAAATTTTTAAAAGTAATTCCCCGTCAATTTTTCTTTTACCACCCTCGATTAAAGCTAAATAACTTGGTGAAATGTTAAGTTGTGAGGCTAGTTTGTTTGCCTGCATACCCAGCTGTCTTCTAAAAGCTTTTATTTTTGGACCAATGTTTAATTCTACTTTACTCATTTACTGTTTGTAAACTTTGTAAATTATTATTTACAAAAAATTTATTGTATTTACAAGAATTTTAACATTTTTTGTAGATTTTGTAAATATTGTAAATTATAAAGTTTACATGGACAAAAATACTATAAAAAACATTGAAACTAGTTCTCAAACTACAAATCACCAAGAGCACCAAGAGCATAGAAGCAGAGGGGTTTATTTAAGAGATGACCACTGCGATTGGGGATCAAGTGGAATGAATGAGTTTACAGAAGAATATAACGAAAAGTAAAAAGAATTAGTTTTTTTAAAGGGGGAATAATGTCAGCCGAGAAAATCTCGTACGAGTTGAAAAGATTTGCAGGAATACAAAGGGATTATAAGCCAGATGAAGTAGAAAGGCTAAGAGGATCTATTAGAATTGAGTATTCAATGTGTAAACAGCAATCTCAAAAACTCTGGAGATTGTTGAATACAGAGCCATATGTAAACACACTTGGTTCTTTATCAGGAAATCAAGCTGTTCAACATGCAAAAGCAGGTTTAAAAGCGATCTATTTAAGTGGTTGGCAAGTTGCAGCAGACGCAAACAGTGCTGGTGAAATGTATCCTGATCAATCTTTATATCCTTACGACAGCGCACCTAAATTAGTTGAGTCTATGAATAATTCTTTAATTAGAGCTGATCAAATTCAGCATATGGAAATAGCAGATGGAGATATGAATAGCAGTGAAAGAACTGATTACATGTTACCAATTATTGCGGATGGTGAAGCTGGATTTGGCGGGCCGTTAAATGTATTTGAGCTAACAAAAAAATTTATAAAAGCTGGCGCAGCCGGAGTTCATTTTGAAGACCAACTAGCTAGTGAAAAAAAATGTGGACATATGGGTGGTAAGGTACTTGTTCCTACTGGAACCATGGTCCGAAATCTAAAAGCAGCAAGATTGGCAGCTGATATTGCTGACGTTCCTCTCATTATTCTTGCAAGAACAGATGCCAACGCTGCGAAACTAATAACAAACGATTTTGATGAAAATGACAAACCGTTTTTAACTGGAGAAAGATCACCTGAAGGCTTTTATTATGTAAAAGATGGTATTGATCAAGCAATCTCAAGAGGGTTAGCTTATGCACCTTACGCAGATTTAATATGGTGTGAAACTGCAACACCTAATTTAGAAGAAGCAAAAAAGTTTGCTGATGCAATACATGCAAAATTTCCTGGAAAGATGTTGGCTTATAATTGCTCTCCATCATTTAATTGGAAGAAACATTTATCTGATGATGAGATTGCAACATTTCAAACTAAAATTGGAATGATGGGATATAAATTTCAATTTATAACTTTGGCAGGTTTCCATACGCAAAATATTGCTATTTTCGAGCTTGCAGAAAAGTATAAAAAGGAAGGTATGACTGCTTACTCTAGAATACAACAAAATGAATTTGCTAGAGAAAAAGACGGATATACCAGTGTTAAACATCAACGAGAAGTTGGCACTTCTTATTTTGATGCAGTTTCCAATACAATAAGTTCTGGAAAGAGCTCCACAACAGCAATGGAAGGCTCGACAGAATCTGAGCAATTTTAATTACTCTTTAGCTTTTGGATTTGATCCCAGGCTGAATTAATAGCTCTCATTTTCTTTTTACTTTCCTCAATAACTTCCTGAGGAACTCCTTTACTTAGAAGTAAGTCAGGATGATGTTCTTTACTTAATTTTAAATATCTTTTTCTAATATCTGTAAGATTATCATCAGGTTTGCTCTCTAATACCACATATGGATTGAGTTTATCTGATGATTTTCTACCCTCAACTATTCCATTGAACTGAGCATCACTAAGACCAAATAATTGGGAAACATGTTGTATCATTCTAAATTCTTGATCACTTATATTTCCATCAGCTTCTGCAATATAAAATAATATATTAATGACTTCTTCCAACACATTTATATTTCCTTGATAGATCTTAGCTATTTGTTTTGCATATGGTTCGTAACCAGTGCTTTCTTCTTTAGCTTTATTAAAAATTTTTCCAACTTGATCTAATTCATGTTCTGGAATTTTGAGTTTATCTTTTACAGCTATTAATTCCTCTCTACTAACCTGACCGTCTGCTTTACTCAGTTTAGCTGATAAAACTATAAGAGCTAATGCAAAAACTTGTTGAGGTTGTGCAAAAGATTTAAATGTTGATCTTGATCTTGATACTTTTCCACCAATTAAGGAACCCAATAGCATCCCAAACGGTCCTCCTAAAGAAAAACCGATCATCCCACCAATTAAACTTCCCCAGATAGACATATAAAAAAAATTTAATATAATTTAATATATTTATGTTCTCAACTTTTTTAGCTTTAACATTTTTATTCTTAATGTTTATGTGGTCATTAGCATGGGTTAATTATTACAATAAACTAGATAAAAGATTTGGTTCGTCTTTATGGAGATGGAGTTATGATTATCCAGTGCCAGGTGATAGAGACATTTCTTTTCTTGATGATAAAAAATTTGTTATTTTAAGAAGAAAGAGAAATAGAGCAGTTACAGTTATGTATTTTATTTTATTTTTCTCTTTTTTTATATTTTTATCTTTTGTAACCCAGATTTTATACGCTATTCAACATTAGTTTAGTTGGTGTTTATTTTTTAAATACAAAAAGAACGCTACAATTTCATATCCAACATAAAATAACTGGTAAATGACAGGGAGTTTAAAAAATTTATAAAGAAACTTGTATTTTGGAATACTTTTCCAAATAAGTAAAAAAGCATCAATACCCACATAGATTTTTCCATCTTGTTCTACATGAAGTCTTCTTAGAAGCTCTTTATCAGTTTTTTTTGTTTCTAATTCAGCATTTTTATTTTTAGTTATGTCTATCCAATTCAAATTTTCTATGTTTTCTTTTTTATAAATATTAATTTCTGCTCTGCAGATTTTGCATGAATTGTTAAAAAAAACCTTCATAATTAAACTATATTTGAATATTTTATTTTTACAAATGTGCCAAATAAGCAGTTGATATATTAATAATCACTACTACATTCTTTGAATGTCAAATTTCTTCAAAGAAACAGATATAGATACATCACAAGCTGAAGCAATTGTTACTGAAACCTTGAAAAATTGTGATGATGGAGAATTATATTTAGAAAATCATAAATCTGAGTCTATTGTTTTAGATGATAATAAAATAAAGAGTTCAACTTATAACTCTGATCAAGGATATGGTTTCAGAGCTGTGACAGGCGAAGTTGTTGCATACTCTCATTCTAATGATATTTCAAAAGAGTCACTAAGAAAATCAAGCGATAATTTAAAAGATACGTTAAAGTCAAAAAAAGGAACCTACAACCATGAAATTCCTAAAACTAACAGCAAATATTACGAAAATATTAATCCTATTGAAAGCAAGACTTTCGATTCAAAGATAGATTTACTGAAAAGTGTTAATAACTATTTAAGATCAAAAGGCTCAATTGTAAATCAAGTAACTGCAAATTTTTTAGGTGAACATAAATCAATAGAAATTATTAGGTCTGATAATCAAATTTTGAAAGATGATAGACCATTAGTCAGATTCAACGTTTCTGTTGTTTTAGAAAAAAATGGAAAAAAAGAAACAGGTGTTTATGGAGTTGGAGGAAGACAAAGTTATGATGATTATCTAAAAGATGGAAGCTGGAAAGATGTTTGTGATGAAGCTTTTAGAATCGCAAATGTCAATTTAGAGAGCAAACCAGCGCCAGCAGGAGAAATGAAAGTTGTTTTAGGTCCTGGATGGCCAGCAATTTTAATTCACGAAGCAATCGGGCATGGTCTTGAGGGAGATTTTAATAGAAAAAAAACTTCAGCATTTCATAGTTTAATGGGGCAGCAAGTAGCTAGCGAAGGAGTTACGATTGTAGATGACGGGACCTTACATCAAAGAAGAGGAAGTTTAACGATAGATGATGAAGGAACGCCCACTGAAAATACAGTTTTAATAGAAAATGGAATTTTAAAAAACTATATGCAAGACCGTTTAAACGCTCGTTTGATGGGAACTAAGTCAACAGGTAGTGGAAGAAGAGAAAGTTATAAACATGTGGTTTTACCAAGAATGAGAAATACAATGATGTTGTCAGGTAAATATTCACAAGATGAAATGATAAGTTCAGTTGATAAAGGTATTTTCGCTGTAAGTTTTGGGGGAGGACAAGTAGACATAACTTCAGGAAAATTTGTTTTTAACTGTACGGAAGCATATGAAATCAATAATGGCAAAATAGGATCACCAATCAAAGGTGCTACATTAATTGGAGATGGACCGTCAATTTTAAAAGAAGTTTCATTAGTTGGTAATGATATGAAATTAGATCCAGGTATTGGGACATGTGGTAAAGCTGGACAAGGTGTTCCAGTAGGAGTAGCTCAGCCATCAATTCTTATAAATAAGATGACTGTTGGTGGAACAAAACTTTAATCTAAATGATAAGAGATCAGGAATTTTTAAAAGATATAGCGTCTTATTGTATTGAAAACTCTAAAAAACTAGGAGCAACAGATGTGGGTGTAAAAGTAATTCACTCTGTCTCAGAAAATGTTAGTTTTAGAAACAAAAAGTTGGACGAGTCAAATAGAGCAGATAGTTTTGCTGTCAATTTAACTACTTATATAGAGAAAAAAAAATCAAGCATTAATTCATCAGATTTATCTAAATCAAACTTAGAAAAACTAATAGAACGTTGTATTGATGCTACAAAAATTACTCCATCAGATGAAAATAATTCGTTACCAGATAAAGATTTAATGTCTAAAGAGATAAGAGACCTTAATCTCTATGATGAAACACATTATCCAAATGATAAAAAGATTGAATTTTTAAAAAAAGTTGAAGAGACAGCATCAACGGACGAAAAAATAGTTAATACTGAAGCTGGTTTTACCGAAAATAAAAATAATTTTATACTCGCAAACAGCAATGGTTTTTTAGGTGGATACAAAACCTCAAATTTTTCATCTTCATGTGTAGCTGTATCAACAATTAACGGTGCAATGGAAAGAGATTATGAGTTTGGTAGCACAAGATTCTTGGAAGATATGATGGAACCAGAAGAAATTGGAAAAATAGCTGCCGACAAAGCAATAAAAAAGTTAGGTCCAAAAAAAATCAAGAGTGAAAGAATTGGCGTTATATTCGATAAAAGAATTTCCAAAGGAATACTAAGCACACTAGCAAGTGCAATTAGTGCGAGTGCTATTGCAAGAGGAACTTCTTTTTTAAAAGATCAAATCAATTCTGAAGTTTTTCCAAATTCAATTAATATCATTGATAATCCAAAAATTGAAAAAGGATTAGGTTCCCAAAACTTTGATAGCGAGGGGGTTGAAACCAATTCTTTGAAACTAGTTGAGAATGGTATTTTAAAAAATTATTTAATTGATACTTATTATGGTAAAAAGTTAAATTTAAAATCTAATGGTAGGTCTGGAGGAACAACAAACTTATATTTTGAAAACGGTACCTTAAGTTTTAAGGATTTGCTAAATTCAGAAAAAAAGTTTCTATATATAACAGAGACTATAGGCCATGGAGGCAATATTATTACAGGAGATTACTCAGTTGGAGCGTCAGGATTTATGGTTGAGGATGGAGAATTAACTTACCCAGTAAGTGAAATAACTATAGCTGGAAATTTTAAGGAAATGTTTAAGAATATTACTTTGGCAAATGATTTAGAGATGAAGTACTCAACGAATGCTCCTACTTTGTTGACTAATCAAATGACAGTAGCGGGAAAATAATTATTGAATTTTTTTTAGTCTATATTCCCATAGACCCATTCTTTTATAAGCCACTTTTATAATCAATGCTTTTTTTTTATCGTACCATATTTCAAAATTTAATTTTTTATCATCAGATAGATTTGGGTTGGTAGAAAAAAGTCTAAAATGTTCTACATCATATTCTTTATTATAAAGTTTAATTTTTCCTTTTCCTAAAAATTCTATGTTTTGTTTTTTTACACTTCCAGATAATGGACTTATTTGTGTTTCAGTTTGCAAAATTCTATGATTCCACCAATGACCGATTATATTTTCTCTATCCGCCTCACCTTTATATGATGATCCATCAATTATAAACTTCTCTTTTTTTTCATCAAAAATTAAATTTACATATTTTCTCTTGTTGTTTTGAAATGTTTCTGAGTTAAATGAAATTAATTGGTCTCCAATATATTCTTCAGTACCTGTACTATTTATAGAGAATACTGTAACACCCAATAATTTCACTTCAAAATTGGTTGTATTTTTTACAATAAATTTATTTTCTTCTTTTTTAAATGTGAAAATACTTTCTCCAATTTTTTCATCATCTTTAAATATCTCCATTTCTATGTTTGAATAATTTTTATAGTGATCAGTATGTGCTTGTAAAAAAAGAGGAGATAAAACTAATAATATTACTAAGAATTTTCTCATTATTTCATATTATTTTAACTAACTTGTCAGAACTTTATATAGAATTTTTATGTTTAAAAGATAAATAGTCTAAAGAATTATGTTTTTAACCATTAAAAATATTCCCTCAAAATCCTGGAGCTCAGAAAAACCTTTAAATTTTAAACCTAAATTTACAACTTTTTTACTTTTATGTATTGGTTTGTCTTTGTTTGGGTTGGGTGAGGGCCTTTTATTAGTTTCTACGACTGGTAATTCTCCATGGTCTGTTCTTGCAGAAGGGTTATCAAACATATTAAATATTTCGATTGGTTTATCTACATTAATAATAAGTATTGTTGTTTTAGGGTTTTGGTTTCCACTAAAACAAAAACCAGGAATTGGTACAATTTTAAATATTTTAATTATAGCAGCCATAATTGATTTGACGCTTTTTCTTTTTGATCCTCCTTTAGCTACTTTTTCAAAATATATTCTTGCTGTATTTTCTGTTTTACTTGTCGGTTTAGGAAGCGGCATATACTTAATTGCAAATTTAGGTCCTGGTCCTAGAGATGGATTGATGACAGGTCTAACAAAAAAAACGCAACTTCCTATTGCTTTAATTCGAGCTACTTTAGAAATTTCAGCTGTTATATCTGGTTGGTATTTGGGAGGAACTGTTGGTTTGGGCACTATAATATTTGCATTTGGGATAGGCCCTGCTGTAGCTTTAGGAATTTATATTGTGGATAAAGTTACGAAGTAAATGTTTTTAGTGGACAATTAGTTGATTGTTAATACTGAATAAAAATTGTAAATATAAATCATGTCTATAAAAAATTGGATGAAAGAATCAGCAAATATACTATTTGACGATAGTAAAAATGATTTAAGAGCTCTTCCCAAAACTGTGAGACTACAAATATTATTAGTTTTAAGTTTTATATGGACAACAGTATTTAGTTTATACGTATTTTCATATGCCACTTTTGCATTTGGTTGGGCAGGGACATATGTTGCTCATATAGGTTTAATATTTGCTGTTTATTATACGTTTAAACAATTTCATAGAGCTGAAGCAAAAGCTGTTAGTGTTTTTAAGACAAAAAATTTTGATCCATTTAAAGTTATGACAATCGTTTTTGTCATAGTTTTTATTTTTGTTTTCTCTAAAGGAATTGAAGTATTGACAAGAACAAACTCTTACTCAATTCCATATGACGGACCTAGTAAATCAGCGTTTGAAAAGTGGCTGCCTTTTACCAAAAATAAATCTGAATAATAATTTTTTAAGAAGCTTCTGATAATTTAGAGAGCTTTTTTCTCTCGTGAGGATCAAGCACAGCTTTCCTTAATCTGCATGAATTTGGAGTAATTTCTAGTGCTTCATCAGAATTTAACATGCTCAATTGTTCAGCGATAGACATCTTTCTTACAGGAGTTAAAACAACATTTTCATCTGTTCCTTGAGTCCTCATATTTGTAAGTTTTTTACCTTTCATGACATTTATAATCATATCACCAGGTTTAGGTGACAAACCTACAATCATACCCGAATAAACTGGATCATTATGAGTAACAAACATTTCTCCTCTTGCCTGTAGATTGTAAATTGCAAATGCTACTGCTTTTCCTTGTTCCATAGAGATTAATGCACCATTTCTTCTGCCTTCCATATCTCCCTCAAATTTTCCATAAGAATGGAATATTCTGTTTATTACTCCTGTCCCTTTAGTTAGAGTAAGAAATCTACTAGTGTATCCCATTAAACCTCTAGTTGGTGCATAAAAGATTAATCGTTTTTTTTTTTTTCCAGTATCTTTAAGATCTATTAATTTTCCTTTTCTTTTATTCATGGAGTCTATAACTTTGGAAGAGAATTCTTCGTCAAGATCCATAGTAATTTCTTCAATAGGTTCTAATTTTTCGCCATTTTCATTTTTTTGAAATAAAACTCTAGGAGGGCTTACTGTCATTTCAAATCCTTCACGTCTCATTTGTGTTAATAATATTTCTAACATTAACTCGCCTCTTCCACTTATTTCAAATGAGTCTTTGTTTTCATTTTCTGCAAAAGAAATTCCAACATTATTTTGGGCTTCTTGAACTAATCTCTCTCTAATTTGAGTGCTTGTGAGTTTTTTACCTTCAGTTCCAGCTAATGGAGAGCTGTTTACTGTAATCTTAATAGACATTGTTGGAGGATCAATTGGGGTTGCTTTAATTGGTGTATCTACTTCAGTATCACATATAGTATCAGCAACGTTTGCTTTTTCTAATCCAGCTATAACTACAATATCTCCAGCTTCACCAACTTCTATTGGCACTTTTTTAGTTCCTTCGTATCTAAATATTTTGGTTAATCTACCTTCATCAACTTTTTCTCCATCAAGATTAATTGCCTTGATTTGTTGGTTTGCTTTTGCAGTACCTTGAGAAATTCTACCAACTAAACTTCTACCCAAAAAACTATCAGCATATAAAAGAGTCGAAAGCATTGCAAATGGCTTGGACTTGTCAAATTCTGCTGGCTTAACATGATCTATCACTAAATCTAATAATGGATTTAAATTCTCTCTTGGACCGTCTATTTCACTAGATGCCCAGCCAGATCTTCCACTTGCATAAATAACTGGAAAATCTAATTGTTCTTCATTTGCATCTAAGCTTACAAATAAGTCAAAAGTTTCATTTAAAACTTCATCAGCTCTTTGGTCAGCTTTGTCTAATTTATTAATAACTACTATTGGTTTAAGGCCTTGTTTAAGAGCTTTTGCTAATACAAATTTAGTTTGAGGCATTACTCCTTCGGCTGAATCTATTAATAATAATGCACCATCAGCCATACTAAGAACCCTTTCAACTTCTGCAGCAAAATCTCTGTGTCCAGGTGTATCAATAATATTAATTCTAGAATCTTTCCAATTTATGGAAGCTGGTTTGGCAAGAATTGTAATACCTCTTTCCTTTTCAAGTTCTCCGGAGTCCATTAGTCTTTCATCAACAACTTCATTCTCTCTAAAAGAACCACTTTGTTTCATTAAGTTATCAATTAAAGTAGTTTTGCCGTGGTCTACATGTGCTATTATAGTGATGTTTCTTATAGTATTTATCATTTGCGCGTTGTTATATATTAAAAACATTTATTTCAAACAAAAAAAAAGTACTGTAAATCTATCATTTATGAGTTTCATTAGTAATAATTCTGAAATCTTAGTATGTGACATTGGAGCGAGTCCTTGCGATCCAACAAATCACATTGAAGATTTATTAAGTAACACAAAATCTTTTTTATATGGTTTTGAGCCCAATAAAGATGAATATGATAAATTAAAATCATTAGAATTAAAAGGTCAAAGAGAATTTATTCAAAAAGCTTTAGGAGACGGCTCAGAAAAAATTTTAAATATATGTTCATACCCTGGTTGGACTTCATTTTTAGAGGCAGATTTAAATTATATAAAAAACTTTCACAATTTTGAAAAAGCTTCTAAGATAATTAAGAAAGAAAAACTTAAAACTGAAAAATTAGATAATTTAAATTTTAAAGATGATATTAATTTTTTTAAAATAGATGCACAAGGTTATGAATCAATAATTATCGAAAATGGTTTAGATAAAATTTCCAAAGCATTAGTTGTGCAGTTAGAGTTATCACCAGTCCCAATTTACAAAGGAGAAAAAAATTTTATATATGTTTCTAAATTAATGGAAAAATTAGATTTTAATTTAAATATGTTCTTTAATGTAAACAAACAAATATTCAAACCGATGATTATCAATAATAACCCTAGTATTGGATTAAATTCAATTTTCCAATTAGATTGTGTTTTTGTAAAAAATTATAGCGAGATAGATAAACTTGATGAAGAAAGATTAAAAAAACTAATACTTATTATGTTTTATTGTTATAAATCTTATGATTTTGTAGATTACCTTATAGTTAAATTAGATAAATTGCTAAATACAAATTATATCGCTGAATATCGAAAAACTCTGTCTTCAAAAAAAATTAAAATTTAAAATAAAAAAAAAGGGCAGTAAAAACTGCCCTTTTTGAATTTTTTTGAGTATAATTGGAATTACATTCCCATTCCACCCATACCACCCATACCACCCATTCCTCCAGGAGGCATACCAGCTCCACCAGCATCTTTTTCTTCTGGTTTATCTGCAATCATTGCTTCAGTTGTTACTAACAATCCAGATATAGAAGCAGCATCTTGAAGTGCTGTTCTTACAACTTTAACTGGATCAATAATACCCTCTTTAAACATATCAACATATTGCTCTGATTGTGCATCGTAACCATTGCTAGACTTGTTGGTTTCTAATAATTTACCAACAACTACTGATCCATCAACACCTGCATTTGTTGTGATTTGTCTAATAGGTGCTTGTAAAGCACTTTTGACAATTTCTACACCAGCTTTTTGATCATCGCCTTTTACTTTTAAACTATCAAGTTCTTTTGAAGCATAAAGCAACGCACATCCACCACCTACAACAATACCCTCTTCAACTGCTGCCCTTGTAGCGTTTAATGCATCTTCAACTCTATCTTTTCTTTCTTTAACTTCTACTTCAGTAGCTCCGCCAACTTTGATCACAGCTACACCACCTGCTAGTTTAGCAAGTCTCTCTTGTAGTTTTTCTCTGTCATAGTCTGATGTTGTTTCTTCGACTTGAGCTTTGATTTGAGCACATCTTGCTTCAATATCAGATTTTTTACCTGCTCCGCTTACTATTGTACTATTTTCTTTATCAACTTTTACACGTTTTGCAGAACCAAGATCATTAAGTTTAACATTTTCAAGTTTAATTCCTAAATCTTCAGAGATAACTTGTCCGCCTGTAAGAATTGCAATATCTTCTAACATTGCTTTTCTTCTATCTCCAAAACCAGGTGCTTTAACAGCAACAACTTTTAAACCACCTCTAAGTTTGTTAACAACAAGCGTTGCTAATGCCTCTCCTTCGACATCTTCTGAGATTATCATTAATGGTCTTCCCGCTTGTACAACAGCCTCTAACAACGGAACCATCGGTTGAAGATTTGTTAATTTTTTCTCGTGAAGAAGAATTAGTGGATTTTCTAACTCTGTAGTCATTTTGTCACCATTTGTAATAAAATAAGGTGAAAGATATCCTCTATCAAACTGCATACCTTCAACTACATCAAGTTCTGTCTCAATTCCTTTTGCTTCTTCAACAGTAATTACTCCTTCATTACCAACCTTTTGCATAGCTTTTGAAATCATTGCACCGATTTCTTTATCACCGTTTGCTGAAATTGTTCCGACTTGTGCAATCTCATCACTATCTTTTACTTTTTTAGCTGATGAAATTAATTTATTTTTTACATGATCTACAGCAGCATCAATTCCTCTTTTAACATCCATTGGATTCATCCCAGCTGTTACATACTTACAACCTTCTTTAACAATTGCTTGAGCTAAAATTGTTGCAGTTGTTGTTCCATCACCAGCTTCATCGTTGGTTTTGCTGGCAACTTCTTTAACCATTTGTGCACCCATGTTCTCAAACTTATCATCAAGATCAATTTCTTTTGCAACTGAAACACCATCTTTAGTAGTTCTTGGGGCACCATAAGATTTGTCTATAACAACATTTCTTCCTTTTGGTCCAAGAGTAACTTTTACAGTGTTGGCAAGTATATCAACTCCCTTTAACATTGATGCTCTAGCATCTGAATCAAATTTTACTATTTTAGCCATTCTAAACTCTCCTTATTATTTATTTACCTGTTGCAATACCCATAATGTCAGATTCTTTCATTATGCTGTACTCTTTACCATCAATTTTAACTTCTGTTCCTGACCACTTACCAAATAAAACTTTGTCACCTACTTTAACGTCCATAGGTATTAGTTTTCCATCTTCAGTTTTTGCACCTCCGCCGACAGCAACAACTTTACCTTCTTGAGGTTTTTCTTGAGCTGTATCTGGAATAATTATGCCACCTGCAGTTTTTTCGCTGCTATCTAAAACTTCTATTAAAACACGGTCATGTAACGGTTTAAACTTCATACGAATTCTCCTTTAAATTAGCAGTCATATAGAGACATATTTAATAATTTTCAAGATCTTGAATAAAAATTATGGTCTAAAAAACTCAAGAATTAAGGTTATTTTTAAGCTATACCTCAAGTATGCCCCAAAACTTAGATAAAGATGGATTAAAGTCTTTAATAAACAGTTACGAATTATTTTTTATCGACATATGGGGAGTGATCCACAACGGATTACAAATTTTTGAGGATTCTATTGAAGTATTAGAAAATTTAAAAAAAAATAATAAAGAGTTTGTATTACTTACCAATGCACCACGACCGAATTCTACAGTTATTGATTTTTTGAAAAAAATGGGACTTAAGAAATTTTATGAGGATGTATACACCTCCGGAGAAGCTTCATTAAAATATTTAATGCAAAATTTTCTAAATTCAAAATTTTATCATATAGGACCACCAAGAGATTTTGACTTATTTAAAAGATTTGAACAAAATAAAGTTAGCAATATTAATCAAGCTGATTATTTTATTTGTACAGGGCTATTTGAAGATCATGAGACAAAACTTGAATATTATAAAGATTTACTTAAGAAATTTTCAAATAAAAAATTTGTGTGTACCAATCCAGATTTAATTGTTGATAGAGGAGATATTAGGGAGTTTTGTGCTGGATCAGTTGCAAAAATATTTGAAGAAATTGGTGGAAAAGTAATTTACTTTGGAAAACCTTATCCTCCGGTTTATAATTTATCTGCTAACATAAATGGTAAAAATGTTTTATGTATCGGAGATAATATGAACACAGATATAAAAGGAGCAAATATTCAAAATTT
>CACIGO010000003.1:0-53849 GCA_902586225.1 uncultured Pelagibacteraceae bacterium | reverse complement strand
GCTTGCTACAAAGCTAGCTTTAAACTACGGCATAGCGTGTAATACTGCAGGAGGCAGTCATCATGCAACATCTAATGAAGGAGCTGGATTTTGTGTTTTTAATGATGTCGCGGTAGCAGCCAAATATTTAACCTCAAGAGGATTAGCAAATAAAATTTTAATTATTGATTTAGATGTCCATCAGGGTAACGGCAACTCTGAAATATTTAAAAATGATAATCAAGTTTTTACATTTAGCATGCATGCCAAGGTTAATTATCCAGCAAAAAAATCAATAAGTGATCTAGATATTGAATTAGAGGAAAATTTAGAAGATAGAGAATATATTGATATTTTAAAAAATAATCTAAAATATTTGAACGAAGAAGAGTTTGATTTTGTTTTCTATATTGCTGGGGTTGATATTCACTATAATGACAGGTTGGGTAAACTAAAAATTTCTGATAATGGTATATTTGAGAGAGATGAATTAGTAATTGATAATTTTTTCTCAAATAAAATTCCTATTTGTGGAGTATTAGGAGGTGGATACAACGAAGATTTTCATAAACTAGTAGAATTACATTCTAGTTTACATAAAACATGTGCTAAATTTTTATAATGAAAAAAAATTCAAATTTAACTCCAGAACAAGAAAATATTTTATTCAATGAAGCAACTGAACCTCCTGGTTCAAGTGAATTAAACAACGAAAAAAGAGAGGGCTCATATCACTGTGCTAACTGTGATGCCGAATTATTTAAATCATCAACAAAATATGAAAGTGGATCTGGATGGCCTTCTTTTTACAAATCTCTTCCAGACGTTTTTGAGACTAAAACAGATCACCATATTGGTTATGCTAGGACAGAGTATCATTGTAAAAAATGTGGAGGACATCATGGACACATATTTGATGATGGTCCACAACCTACCGGCATAAGATACTGTAACAACGGTGTTTGTTTAGTTTTTAAGGCAAAAAATTAAAAAAAAATCTTTAATAAATTTTAAATCATATATAATGATTTTATTGTGAGAAATTTAATACTTTTACTTTTAAGTTATATAATTCTAACTACTTATGCTTTTTCAAATTCAGTATCCGAGTATATTTCAAACTTAATTCCGGGAGAAGGAGATACGGAAGTAAGTATTGATTTAAGAGAAAATTATTCTCCAGATTATAGTATCTTGTTAGTTAGAGAATTAGATAGAAATGAAAATGGTAATTATTTTACCCAAATGTCTATATTTAATACCGAGAAAAATAACGATGAAAGAATTACTGCAAATTTTGGTTTAGGAAAAAGATATCTTAGTGATGATAAATTTACACTTACGGGATTAAATGTATTTTTAGATTATGATAATGAAGGAAATGCTAGATCAAGCCTTGGTTTGGAAATGAGAAATGCCGTTTTAGAATTTGCATATAATAATTATTTTGGTTTAGACGACGCTGATGGAGAGAAAGTTTTAGATGGATATGATTTGCGATTAGCATCACAAATACCTTATTTACATTGGGCTGATATATTTTTGAACTCATATTCTTGGGATGGAGTAGAAAGAAATGATATTGAGGGACTAATTATTGGTTCCGAATTATCTTTATCATCAACATTGCAGTTAGAATTGGCTTATGATGATAAGGATAGAAAAGGGCTGGAAGACGAGTACTATGTAAAATTAATGTTTGTTTATCCTCCAAAAGAAGGTCCAACATTAGGAGATGGAATAAGTTCAGATATGTGGAGGGAGAATAAAGATATGACTGGAGAACTACTGACAAAGGTAAAAAGAAATAATAAAATTATGGTTGAGTTTAAAGGTAATGCAACAATATCAAGGACTGACTAATGTTAAAGCTTTTTAAAACGTTGTTATTTATATTCATGTTTATTTTATGCAATAAAATTGCAATTGCTGCTACTGGAACAGGAAACACAGATGTATATAAAGTAACAATGAGAAAGGTAGAATTATGTACTGGTTACAATGTTGTTGATTTTGATGATGTTAATACCGCAGCCGCTTGCCAAAATGCAGTTGTGATAGGTAGTGGAGATTTAGAAGTTGATATAGCTTCTGTCGGTGCTGGCTCTGCTGCAGCAACCTACGGAGATCCAGCTTTACTACCACTAGGTGAAACCTATACACATGTGAGAGTTACAATTGATAGAAAATTTAAAATTAAATCCGAAAGTGCACTTGATACAGGTGGATCTGATGATACCGATAATTGTGTAACTATTGCAACAGCTGACTCACAATATCAAAACGATGAAGCAACTGATAAGTACACACATAAAGTTGCAGTAGCTGAAGGTGGAACAAATGCAGAAATGAACTTATATTTGACTAATGGAAGACAGTCAGACGAAAGTACAGCGAATTATACACAATGCTTAAATGCGAGTTGTTCACAAAGAAATGCAACTTGGAATTGGAATTATGCTAAAGATGCATCTGAACTAACATCTGCAATAGCTATGCGAACTATGAGATCTTCACTTTCTACTGATGATGTACAATTTATTTACAAATTAACCAGTCCATACACAGTGGCATTGATTGCACCAACTATTGATATTTCATTTGGAACAAGAAATGCTTTAGGAGTACAAGAAGTAAGTAATAGCGAAGGATCTGGTACACCATCTGCAAATGATGGGATGTGTTCTTTCTATCCAGAGGAACCAATCGTTACTATTACGATAAAATAAAATTTATTTTAAGCTAGAAATTAAATTACCTGCTTTTTCAAGTTCTCTTAATTCTTGATATCCTCCTACATGATAATTATCAAAAAATATTTGAGGTATGGTTCTTCTGCCATTTGCTTTTTTTATCATTTCTTCCCTTAAACCATCTTTCAGTGACACATCTATTTCGGTATAACTTAAATTATTTCTTGTTAGCAAACGCTTCGCAGCATCACAAAAACCACACATTGGTCCAGAATAGACAGTAATATTTTTCATAAGTTGAAATATAATCTTTGTTTCATAAAATACTAGAGTAAGTAATCGTTTTTATTTATCTTTGATTTGATTAATTTTCTAGAATATTCAAATTTTTTTCTATGTTTTATACTTTGTGAACTTGCTCTTTTTCTCCACAATCTAAAAGAAGAAGGTTTTAAAGATTTTCTCATAATCTTAATAACTTCACCTTCAGTCTTTCCAGTTTTTTTTTCAATTTCTTCAAAAGTAATCCGATCTGCCCAAGCCGCCCATATGACCCAATCTGGACTCTCCAATGGAGGCTCTGGATTTTTAACTCTGGTCGTAGGTCTGTGACTTTTTTTCATAAAAATTCAACAAATTACTAAAATTATTTTAATGCAAATACTTAAGGCTATGATATTATCATTTTTAGATAGTCCTATCTAGCCATCTTTAGCTCCCGGTTTTTTAGGGCTATCCTAAAAATGCTTCCCTTAGATTTTATCCTCTTTTTACAGATTATCATTTTTATGTTTATAACCCCAGGCACACCTAGAATTGTTATTATTTCTTACTCAATGAATTATGGTGTTCAAAAATGTGTTTGGACTGCATTAGGAGATGTAACTGCGAACATTATTCAGGCAACTCTTGTAATATTTGTTATTGGATCTTTTTTGTCGGATAATCCAACAATATTAAATACTTTAAAATGGTTAGGTATCGCTTATTTAACATATCTCGCTTATGATATTTATAAATCGAGACCTAAAGATATAAATACAAAAGATATTTCCGACAAAAGTTTTTTTTCATTTTATAAAGATGGTTTTTTAGTAGCAGGAACAAGTCCTAAAGCTTGGATGTTTTTTCCTTTTATATTTCCTCAATTTATTGACTTTAATTCTAATTATATTGTTCAATTTATTATTCTAATAACAACTTATGTTGTATTAGATTTCCTATCTTTAGTTGGATACGCAGTCTTGGCTAAAAAGTTAATTGTTTGGATTAAAGCTAATCCTAAAATTATAAATACAATTTCAGCTTGTGTGATAATTTTGATAGCTATAATTATTGCATTTACTCAACAATACTAAGATAAATTGCGTTACTACTCCCACTTGCAATTAAATAATTTTTGTTATTTATTTAAGTTTTATTAATTAATTAAAGGGGAATAAATGAAAATAAAAAACATTTTAATTACATTTGTTTCTGCAATAGCATTATTATTTTCAACTTCAGTTGTATCATTTGCAAAAGTAGTTGGAGATAAAATTATTTTAGGTGCTGCAATCTCTTTAACTGGTAAGTATTCATCTAATGGTGTTCATACTCAAAACGGCTATAACATGGCTGTTGATAGAATAAACAGTATGGGTGGAGTAAAAGTTGGGGGAAAAACTTATAAGTTTGATATTATTTATTACGATGATGAGTCAAACCCTAAGAGAGCAGCTCAGCTTGCAGAAAGATTAATCTCACAAGATAAAGTAGAGTTCATGCTTGGGCCATATAGTTCAGGTTTGACAAAAGCGATCGCACCAGTAACAGAAAAATATGGTGTACCAATGGTTGAGGCTAACGGTGCTTCTAGATCTTTGTTTACGAAAGGTTACAAATATCTATTTGCGGTATTAGCACCAGCAAACTTGTATCTTGATGTTGCAATAAGAACAGCTGTTGAATTGAATGGTGGTAAAGGTGTAAGAATTGCACAAGCTTTTGAGCAAGATGCATTCTCGCAAGACGTAAGATTGGGTATTTTAGATGCTGCTAAAGAAACTGGATCTGAAATTATAATCGACGACAAACTTCCAAAAGAGCTTAATGATATGGCTGCTACATTAGTTAAAGTAAAACAAATGAAGCCAGATGTATTGGTTGTTTCAGGTCATACAAAAGGAGCTTTAACAGCTATAAGACAAATTTCAGAAATGAAAGTTGATGTACCAATGTTGGCAATGACACACTGTGATGCTGCAAAATTATCAAAGCAACACGGTAAAAATTCTCAATATGCATTATGCGCTTCACAATGGCATAAAACATTAACTTACAAAGATGATTTCTTCAAGGATGGTATGACTTATGCGGCAGATTTCCAAAAAGAATTTGGATATGACCCACCATATCAATCTGCAGAATCTTCAGCAGCGTTGTTAGTTTTTAAAGATGCTTTTGAAAGAGCAAATACTTTTGATCAGAAAAAAGTAAGAGATGCTCTTGCTGCAACTAATATGCAAACATTCTATGGAAATATTAAATTTGCACCTGGTGGTCAAAATGTTGACAAACCAATGGTACTTTTCCAAGTAATGTGTGATGATGCTGGTAAGTGTGAAAATAAAGTTGTTGCTCCATTAAAATGGGCTTCAGCAGAGTTAATACACCCAGTACCAAAGTGGTCTGAAAGATAAAAAAAAATAATTAAGCCCCCTAGAAATAGGGGGCTTTTTTTTATAGAAATCAAAATTAAATTATGGATTTTTTAGTCTTCCAATATCCAATGATAACAATTCAAGCATGTCTTGATGGACTCTTACTTGGAATATTATTTGCGTTAATTGCTTATGGAATGGCACTCCAGTGGGGTGTCATGAATATAATTAATATTGCACAGGGAGACCTTGTAATCTTAGGAGGATACATTGCATACTTTATGTATCTCTACGGCATTCATCCAGCCTGGGGAGTGATTGTTTCTCCTATAATTATGTATTTTGTTGGAATTGCAATTTACAAATTAGTTATAAATAAAGTTGTAGACAGAGATCTCTTTATTTCAATATTAGCAACTTTTGGAATTAGTATTCTTTTCATGCAATTAATGAACTTTGCTTTTGGAGCAGATGTTGTTTTAGCTAATTCTGGATACGGGACCACAATGTTGTTTGATAATAACGTTGTTTTGCCGAACTCTAAAATATTTTCTGCCTTTATAAGCATTGTCTTTGCAATTTGTTTAGTAGTTTATATGAAAAGATCAAAACTAGGTCGTGCTATTAGAGCAACAGCCCAAAATGCAAGAGCAGCAAAAATTTTAGGAGTAGATACAGAAAAAGTTTATGCAGCAACATTTGGTATAAATGCTGCACTATGTGGTGTAGCCGGAGCATTAATTTCAATAACATTTACGATCCACCCTTACATGGGATTACCTTACACTATAAGATCATTTATGATTGTTATTGTTGCAGGATTAGGAAATTTACCTGGAGTAGCTATGTCAGGTATGGGACTAGGAATATTTGAAGAATTTGCTGACTATATTCTTGGTACAGAATTTAGAATTGGTTCAGTATTTTTATTATTAGTTTTAATTTTAGTTTACAGAAGATTTAAACTTTCAAGAAAGAGAGAATATTTAAAGTGAAAAAAGCTAAAATTAAGGATGATAATGGCAAAGTGATAGAAGTGGATATAGTAAAATTTAAAAAACATTTAGATCAATACCATTCAACAGGATCTAGTCTTCATGAAGAAAATGGACACTATTTTACAGTTGATAAAGATTTTAGAGATAAAATTGAGAGTTTATATGAACAAAAATAGTTGGATCTTGTACATTGGAATTTTAATATTCGGTTTAGCTGCACCATTTATTTTTCCAGCTTTTAAAGTTCAATTATCAATTCTATGTGTATTAATTGTTCTAGCAACTACTTGGAATATCCAAGGTGGTGAAATGGGCTACAACACATTTGGAAATATTCTTTTTTATGGTTTGGGAATGTATCTCTGTGCATCTGTTCAAGTTGGTATGTTTTTTCCGTTAGCTGAATGGACTGAAAGTGGTGGTGAAAAAACTTTTGTACATACTCCTTCACAATTTTTTCAAGGTATGGCAGCTGGACTTGTAGTTGCTGCGGTAGTTCCAACAATTGTTGCTGGATTAATTGGTTACGCAATCTTAGGATTAAGAGGTCATTATTTTGCAATTTGTACCTTAGGTTTAGGAGTTGCGGCAGGAGAAATTTCTGGTGGTATTGAAATTATTGGAGCTGGACAAGGCTTTACCACCCCTCCTTTCCCAAACATAGGAGGTCTTGAGGCAAGAGGTGAGTTTTTTTATTTTTTAAGTTTTGGTGCATTGGTACTTACATTCATTGCTGTAAGAGCAATTTATACAACAAGGTTTAGATTAATTCTAAATGCTATCAGAGATAATGAAGACAAAGCTGAAGCGATGGGAATTGAGACTATGAAATACAAAATAACTGGATGGATGATTTCAGCTTTCTTTTGTGGTCTTGCTGGAGGAATAATGGGAGGTCTAGTTGGTTATATCGACTCAACAGATGTTGCATTCGATGGAAGAGAGATGGGAGTATTCATGGTTTTGATGGCAATCCTTGGAGGTAAAGGGACTTTATGGGGCCCAATTATTGGTGCAACTTTATTTCACTTTTTTAAAGAGGGCTTTTGGACATTCTTCTTAGGCTGGCAGTATGTTGCGTTAGGAGTTTTAATCGTTGTGATAGTAATTTATTTCCCAGAGGGATTAATGGGATGGTTAAGAGAAAAATATCCAGAAAGATTTGGTGAAGTTGTCGATGAAGCCGATCGAAAAGCACAGGTAGAGTTAAAATGAGTATTTTAGAAGTCAACAATGTAAGTAAATCATTTGGTGGTGTTAAAGCTAATATTGATATTTCTATGTCAGTTGAAAAAGGGAAAATAGTAGGACTTATAGGACCTAATGGATCAGGAAAAACTACCTTATTTAATTCAATAGTTGGAACCTATCCAATAGATAATGGTTCAATCAAGTTCAATGGAAAAGAAGTTTCAGAATTACCTGTTCCAGTAATTGCAAAACTGGGATTATTAAGAACATTTCAACAAACTAGAATTTATGGAAAATTAAATTGTGTAGATAACATGCTTATCAGTCACAAAGGCAGTGATGAAAGTTTGTTTAAAATTTTCTCTAAAATTCCAAAGGAGCTCACAGAAAAAGCAGAAAACTTACTTAATTTTGTTGGATTGTATCAAAAAAGAAAACTCAGGGCAGGCGACCTATCTTTTGGACAACAAAAGTTATTAGAACTTGCAATGGCACTAATGAATGAGCCAGAAATGCTATTATTAGATGAGCCAACAGCAGGTATAAATCCTACTTTAATCAATGGAATTATTGATAGACTAATCAAAGTTAATCAAGATTTTGGCATAACATTACTTGTTATTGAGCACAATATGAGAGTAATTATGCAATTAGCTGAAGATATATTTTGCCTTGCACATGGAAAAATGCTCGCAAATGGCACTCCTGAAGAAATTAAAAATGATAAAAGAGTAGTTGATGCATATTTGGGGGCTCAATAATGTCTAGTCAATATGAAGTTTTAGGAAAAGCACCTGGTCCAGAAGATCTAAAAAACTTATCTTCTGAAGATATTCATTTAACAATAAAAAATTTGAATGCAGGATATGGTAAAATGGAAATTTTACATAATTTTGATTTATTTGTAAGCAAAGCACAATCATTATGTTTAATTGGTCCAAATGGAGCTGGCAAATCAACAATACTTCACTCAATATATGGATTTACAAATATTTTCTCAGGCAAAATAGAAATTGATGGAAAAGAAATAACAAATTTAACTCCAGCTGAAAAATTAAAGTCAGTTGGTATAGCTTATATTCTGCAAGATAATTCAGTTTTTCCAGATATGACAGTTGAAGAAAACTTGTTAATGGGTGGTTTTATCAAAGATAAAACGGAAGAATCATATCAAGAAGCAGAAAAGATTTTAGACAAATATGAAAGATTAAGGAACAGAAGAAATCAACCAGCAAAAGTTTTATCAGGTGGAGAAAGAAGATTATTAGAAATATCTAGAGCTTTAGTAATGAAACCTTCAGTTCTTTTAGTTGATGAACCTTCTATTGGATTAGAGCCGAGATATATTGATATGGTATTTGAAATTTTGGGAGACTTACAAAAAAATGAAAAAAAAACGATTATTCTAGTTGAGCAAAACGCGAAAAAAGGTTTAGAGTTTTCTGATATTGGATATGTGTTAGTATCCGGCCAAACAGCAATAGCTGGAAGAGGTGATGATTTACTTAAAAATGATGATGTTGGACGTCTATTCCTAGGCGGATGATTAATTCAAAATATTTTTTTAAAGGAATTCTTTGTGCAAAAGAATTCGATAGCCCTGCAATTGCTCTTGGTTTAAGCTTTTTAGCAATTGGTGCTTTATTAAAAAATTTAGGTTTTACAATTCAAGAAAGTATTTTTTCTACCTTTTTAACTTATGCATTACCTGGCTCACTTGTGATGGCAGAATCAATTTTGATTGGCGTTTCGTTACTAAATTTATTTTTTGCAGTTTGGTTAGTTAATGCAAGATTGTATCCGATGACTGTATCTTTAATGCCATTGTTAAAGCACCAAAGTCAACCAAGATGGAAGTATTATCTTTCATGTCATTTTGTTGCAGTATCATCGTGGTTAATTCTTAAAAATAATTATAAAGATATTGAAAAAAAATATAGGGTCGATTTTTGGATAGGAATTGGAACTGCAACTTGGTTGATAGCAATTTTTTCAACTATCTTAGGTTATTACTCTGCTGATTTCTTAAATAGAGAAATGATGATTGGATTAGCTATAATTAATCCAATTTATTTTACTTGCACAATGATAGGAGTGATGAAGTCTATACAATTAAATGTTTCAATAATTTTAGGAGCTATCTTAGGACCTTTATTTTATTTTATTAGTCCTGATTGGTGTGTTTTGATTGGCGGGTTTGTAGCTGGAACTGTTGCTTTTGTAATTGGAGAGAAAAATGTCAGCTAATATTGTTTTAATAATAGTTATTACGTCTTTAGCTACTTATATTTCAAGGTTTTTAGGAGCTTTTACATCTGAAATAATAGATGAAAATACCAAAATATATAGGTGGTTTAATTATTTAGCCTATTCGACATTGGCTGCTTTAATTTCTAGAATGATAATATTTCCAGCTGGTGCACTTTCTGACAGTAATTATTTGTCTAGATTTATTGTTGTGCTTTTAGCAATAATAATTTTTAAATTAACTAGAAATAATTTAGTTTACCCAACTTTATTCTCTGCTATCATTATGTTTTTATTAAGTAGCTTTACGATATAAATGAAAAAAATTATTTTACTATTGTTCTTGGTTTTAATACCAGGTATTTCACAAGCAGCATGTGACGATCCTTTAACTGATGGTGTTGATTATACTAACTGTAGATTTTCTGATGGACAAGATTTACAAGGAAGTTATTTGCCTAACTCAAATTTATCATTTGCAAGTTTTATACAAGTAAATTTTGATAAAAGTATTATGATGACATCAAATTTGTCATTTGGAACTTTTCCAGAGTCAACATTTGTAAGAGCTAACTTATATGAGTCGACTCTAGTTGGTGGAAATTTTGAAAAAGCTAATTTTACAGGAGCAAATATGACAAGGGTTGATTTTATGGGTTCAACGTTAATCGAAGCAAATTTTCAAAATGCAAATCTAATGGAAGCTAACTTTACTTCATCGAATATGACCAATGCTAATTTTGATGGAGCAAATTTAATTGGAGCAACATGGACTAATGGTGAAACATGTGGACCAAATTCAATTGGAGTTTGTAATAAATAATTATAATGGATAGCTTAGATACTATTCAAGGGTTTGATATTTCATTTAGTGACTATTCCAAAAGAATAATAAATATTAAAATTGAAGATGAAATTATAGATAAATTAATATTTCCTTTTAAAAAATTTGATATTACAGCTCTTGAATATAAACCTTTTACTAGATTTACACTTGCAAAATCTTTAGATGATTCAACGGGTGGAAAGCTAGGAAAATTTATAAACTCTATATTGAGAGATAGAGACACAGGTTGTTTCATTATAGGACCTAAAAATAAATCCAAAAAAATTGATAACAATTTTCTAATTAAACTATCGACAGCTGTAACACACTTACTAGGTAATCCAAATTTTGATTCAATGGCTGGAAAATATTATGCGAGATTTCATGTTAAACATGAGGACAATAGCGACTCATATCTTAGAAAAGCATATACTAATATGGATCTTCATACAGATGGAACTTACGTTAAAGAAAAAACTGATTGGTTATTAATGTTAAAAATGGAGGAAGAAAATGTTCAAGGAGGTGAAACTGCAATGTTACACCTTGATGATTGGGAACATTTAGATAGCTTAACTAATGATAAAGTTGGAAAACAAAACTTTATATGGGGTTCTCCAAAAAGTAAAAATGTTGATTACAAGGTGGAACATCCTGTTTTTTCAGAAGACGAAAATGGAAAACCACAAATTTCTTACATAGACCAATTTCCTGAGCCCAAAAATATGGAACAAGGACTATTTCTACAAAAATTATCAGACTCTTTAGAAGGAAGTCAAAAAAAGATTGTAATGCCTTTACCAGTTGGCTTTTCAGTGGTTGCAAATAACTATTTCTGGCTTCATGGTAGAAAACCATTTGTAGAAAATAAAAAATTATCAAGAGAATTACTAAGAATTAGAGGTTCTTTTTTTACTAATTAATTAATTTTAGTGATAATAATCACTTAGTTTATCATGAAAATCGGATTTATTGGTACAGGACATATCTCAAAATCAGTAATCAACGGAATACTGGGGTCAAAATTAAAAATTAATAAAATAATTGTTTCAAAGAGAAATTCAAAAATTTCAAGTGAACTTAAAAGAAAAAGTAAAAAGATAAAAATATCTGCTGATAATCAGGATATTATAAATCAATCTAATTGGGTTTTTTTAGCAGTAACACCAACGATTGGAAAAATTATTCTTCCAAAATTAAAATTTAAAAAAGGTCAAACGATAATAAGTTTTATATCAACTATAAAAATGACTGAATTAAAAAAATATATTAAAGTTAAAACTAAGATTATTAGAGCAATTCCTTTGCCTCCAATTTCTCTTAGAAAAGGACCAGTACCAATTTTTCCACCAGATAAACAAGTTAGAAATTTTTTTAATAAGCTTGGCACATCTGTCGAAATAAAAAATGAAAACCTATCACTAAATTTTTGGTCAACTTCATCAATGATGGCACCATTTTATGAATTACTACAAACTCTGAGTGAATGGTTAGTAAAAAAGGGAATTAATAGAAGTGACTCTCAAAAGTATATTACCTCGTTATTTATTGCTTTATCTGAGGATGCAAAAATTAATTCAAATAAAGATTTAAAAGTACTTGTTAAAAATTCGCAAACCCCAAAAGGTTTAAATGAACAAGCTGTTAAAGAATTAAGAAAACTTGGATTTTATAAATCTCTCAATAAAACAGCAAATAGCGTCTTGAATAGATTAAAAAAAAGTAAGTAAAATGTCTGACAATATCTTACAGGTAAATAATCTTACAAAATTATTTGGAGGATTAGCAGCAGTATCAAATTGCTCATTAAATATTAGATCAGGTTCAATCACTGGAATAATTGGCCCAAACGGTTCAGGAAAAACAACATTATTTAATTTAATAGCTGGAAATTTAAAATCTAATGATGGAGAGGTAATATTTAATGATGAAAATATTACCGATATACCATCACATGAGTTGTTTGGCAGAGGATTATTAAGGACATTTCAAATTGCACATGAATTTTCAAACTTAACAGTTTTAGAAAACTTAATGATGGTGCCTTCAAATCAAAGCGGAGAAAATTTATTAAATGCGCTTATTAAACCTGGACTAGTTAAAGAAGAGGAAAAAGTTATTAGAGAAAAAGCCTATGAGGTTGTTGATTTTCTTAATTTAACACATTTGGCCAATGAAAGAGCCGGAAATCTTTCAGGAGGTCAAAAAAAATTATTAGAATTAGGAAGAACTATGATGGTTGATGCAAAATTGGTTTTACTTGACGAAGTAGGAGCGGGAGTTAATCGAACACTTTTAAAAGATCTAGGAACTGCAATATTAAAATTGAATAAAGAAAAAAATTATACCTTTTGTATGATAGAGCATGATATGGATTTTATAAGTAGAATGTGTGATCCGGTAATAGTAATGGCAGATGGTTCAGTTTTATTTGAAGGAACATCTGAAGAAGTTAAAAAAAACGATAAAGTAATTGAAAGTTATTTAGGAAAGTCAAACTTAACAAAAAAAGAGAATTAATGGCATACTTTGAAGGAGCAAAAATGACTGCAGGTTATGGGGATGGTCCTGATATTATTAGTTCATGTTCCATAACTGCCAATAGGGGAGAGATAGTTGCCATTCTAGGTCCCAATGGAGCTGGCAAATCAACAGCTATGAAAGCGATGCTCGGATTATTAAAATTAAAATCAGGCTCTGTAACTTTGAACGGTGAAGATATTTCAAAAATTAATCCTCAAGATCGAGTAAAAAAGGGTATTTCATTTGTTCCACAAACAAGAAATGTATTTGCAGAATTAACTGTAAGAGAAAACTTAGAGATCGGTGGCTTTTTGACAGAAGGGAGTTTAGAAAATAAAATTGAGAGTATTTATAGTTTATTTCCGATCTTGAGTGAAAAAAAATCCCAAGTCGTCGGACAATTATCTGGTGGACAACGTCAGCAAGTCGCGCTTGGAAGAGCTTTAATGAGTGATCCATCAGTTCTTATGTTAGATGAGCCCACAGCTGGAGTTTCTCCAATTGTAATGGATGAATTATTTGAACATATAATAAAAGTTAAAAAAACAAATGTTGCCGTTATTATGGTTGAGCAAAACGCAAAGCAAGCATTAAGTATTTCAGATCGAGGCTATGTATTGGTAACAGGTCAAAATAAATTTGAGGGATCCGGTAATGATTTACTTGAGGATCCTGAGGTTCGTAGATCATTTTTGGGAGCATAATGGATTTCTTAAATGCAATAATTGTACTTTTTAATTTCACAGTAATACCAGCCTTAGCTTATGGTTCACAATTAGCTTTAGGTGCTATTTTTGTTACTTTAATTTATGCAGTTTTAAGATTTGCTAATTTTGCAACCGGAGACATGATGTCCTTTGGAACAATGTTTGCAGTTATTCTAACATATTATTTTCAGTCCTTAGGTTTTGGATTAGGCGTTCTACCAACAGCACTTTTAACAATTCCTTTCGCCATCCTAATGATGATTTTATATATGTTAATCATAGACAAATTTGTTTTCAGTTATTACAGGATAAAAAAAAGTCCTCCAGTTCAGTTTGCAATGGTTAGTGTAGGGGTAATGTTTGTCACTCAAGCCTTAATTAGAATAATTATTGGACCATCTGACAGAAGATTTCTAGATGGTGAAAAATTTATAATTAAAGCAACAGAATTTAAAGAAATGACTGGTCTTGCAGAAGGTATAACTTTAAAATCAACACAAGCAATAACAATAATCGTAACTTTAATTGTTGTTTCAATAATGTTTTGGTTTTTAAATAGAACTAAAACTGGAACAAGTATGAGAGCTTATTCAGACAATGAAGATTTAGCATTATTGTCTGGCATAGATCCTAAGAGAGTTGTTTTGATAACATGGGTCATCGCAGGAATTTTGGCCACTATTGGTGGAGTATTATACGGTTTAGATAAAAGTTATAGACCTTTTGTTTATTTTAATAATATGCTTCCAATATTCGCCGCAGCAATTGTTGGAGGAATCGGAAATCCATTTGGAGCCTTCCTAGGTGGTTATGTTATAGCTTTTGCAGAAATATTTGTAACTTACGCATACAAAAGATTTATTTCATATCTATTGCCTGAACATCTTGAGCCAGACTCTTTACTCCAGTTATTATCGACAGATTACAAGTTTGCAGTTTCATTCT
Source organism: uncultured Pelagibacteraceae bacterium (assembly GCA_902586225.1). Taxonomy (GTDB): domain Bacteria; phylum Pseudomonadota; class Alphaproteobacteria; order Pelagibacterales; family Pelagibacteraceae; genus Pelagibacter. Next base: position 39,098 of record CACIGO010000003.1, on the reverse strand, counting down.
CAATTTTAGTAATTGTTTTATTAATAAGGCCGTCAGGTATCTTTAAAGGAAAAGTAATATGAGGAATTATAAAAATGTCATTGCCGCATACTCAATCATGATATTTTTAATAATTTTGGTTGGGATATTTCAATCCTGGTCTATTGCATTAACTATTTTAAATTATTGTTTAATTTCTGCAGTTATGACAATTGGAGCAAATATACAATGGGGTTATGCTGGATTAATTAATTTTGGTATAATGGGATACACAGCATTAGGAGGATTAGCAGTAGTCTTAGTTTCTGTTGAACCAGTCAAAAAAGCTTGGCAAGTTGGAGGTTTAAATATTTTAGCTTGTATATGGATAATCGTTGCAATTATCTTTGTAGTTAAATTTATACTTAATAGATTTGATAAGTCCAAATTAAGAAACTACTCAGTAGCCTCCGTAATCTTAGGTGGAATAATTTTACTAAGAGTAACTGCTGCACCAGGAATAGAGGCTATAGAGTCAGTTGATCCAGCAAAGACAGGATTTCTTGGTGGCATGGGATTACCCGTTTTATTTTCCTGGATTGTAGGTGCGCTATTGGCTGGCAGTTTAGCATTTATCATAGGAAAGATTGCATTAGGTCTTCGTGCAGATTATTTAGCCATTGCAACATTATTAATAGCAGAAATTATCGTTTCAATTATTAAACATGAGGAATGGTTGGCAAGAGGTGTAAAAAATGTAATAGGATTAAAAAGACCAGCACCATACGAAATAGATCTACAAACTTCAGAATGGTTTATAAATTTAGTTACAAAATTTAATTCATCAAAATTAAATTTAATTAATTCAATCTCTGATAAGCAAGAAGCTCTAAATCAAATGGTTATTGATGCTTCATCGGTTTATGTAAAATTATGTTTTACAGGCTTATTTCTTACTGTTGTTATTATCTTGTTAATTGTGACTCAGAAAGCTCTTTATTCACCTTGGGGAAGAAAAATGAGAGCTATAAGAGATAATGAAGAGGCGGCAAGTGCAATGGGTAAAAATATTGTTAAAGAGCATCTTCTTATCTTTATTTTGGGATCTGCAATTGTTGGCTTAGCTGGAGCTATGATGGTTACAAATGACGGTTTGTTTACACCAGGTAGCTACAGACCTATGAGATATACTTTTGTAATTTGGGTCATGGTTATAGTAGGTGGAACAGGAAATAATTTCGGAGCAATATTGGGGGGATTTGTAGTTTGGTTTTTATGGGTCGAAGCTGCTCCAATTGCATTATTTTTAATTAATTTGTTTACATCCCACCTGCCAGAAACTAATGCAGTTAGAGTTCACTTAATTGAAAGTGCTCCATATTTTAGATTCTTAGTTATTGGAATTGGTTTACTTTTAATAATGCGTTATAGACCACAAGGAATTATTCCCGAAAAAATTATTAAACAATAATGTATTATATTTTATTAGGTATTGTCTTAGGATTAATATTTTATTTATCTGACAAATATTTATTTTAAAACCCCAGTTTCTTAACTGGGGTTTTAATTTCTAATTATCTTTGCTTTTTGTCTTTAAACTTTCCACCTTTTATTTCTTTTTCAATAAAAGATCCAAAAGCTTCACCAACATCTGTAAATTCAACAGCTGTAGCACCTTCATAGTTTACCGCTTTACCTTTAGCTAACAAATCAAGTGCTTTCTTCAATTCACCTGGATAAATTTTTGTTCCAGGAGCATTGGCTACTGACATTACATTTTTTTGAACAGTCATTCTGTCAGCTTTTCCACCAGCTTGCATTGCAAGCGTGATCAAGGCTGCTGCGTCATAACTTTCACCTGTGTAAGGACCTGATGAGTCAATACCACCAGCACTAGCAACTTCTTTAAATATACCAGCACCTTTACCCATTGATCCAGGTAAAGATCCAAATGATTTATTTAAATCTTTTCCAAATCTGTCAGTAAGAGAGTCACCAATCATTCCATCTGAAAGAACAAAAGTATCAAATGATCCAGAGTCTAATGATCCTTGAATTATACTACCACCAGCTTGATCTAAGTAACCTAAAACAGCAAGAGCATCTCCACCCGCTGCTGCAAGTGTAGCTACTTCTGCACCATAGTCACCTTTACCTTCCTCGTGTGCCGTAACAGCTGTTACTTTAATACCGTGAGCTTTAACTGCAGCTACATAAACATCAGCTAAACCTTTTCCGTAGTCATTGTTAGTATGAGTTACAGCTAATGATTTAACTTTTCTGTCCTTTGTAATATCTGCTAAGACTTGTCCTCCTCTAGCATCTGATGGAGCAGTTCTAAAGAAATAACCATTATCATTAAGATCAGTTAATCCTGGAGATGTAGCTGATGGTGAAATCATAACAACACCATTTGGTACGGCAACATTAGTTGCTATTGCACCTGTAACACCAGAACAATCAGCACCCATAATAGCAACAACACCACCGGAAACTAAACCTTCAGCAGCAGTTGTAGCAGCAGCAGAATCAACACAAGTTGAGTCAGCTCTTTCTACAGATATTTTTTTTCCACCAAGTAATGAGCCAGAATCTGATGCTTCTTTAAAAGCAAGTTCTGCAGAAGCAGCCATTGCAGGTGTTAGGGTTTCAATTGGACCAGTAAATCCTAAAATAATACCCATTTTAATTCCATGTCCATCTGAAAAAGCTTTTGAAGTAAAGCTTAAAATAAACACGAATATACCTATTAATAATTTTTTCATATTTTCCCTTTAATTGTTAACAATTTATATAATCAAAATTAAATCTTATTGGATTATTTTTTCAATGACAATTTTGTCTGATATTTGAAGAATTATTAGTTAATTTTAATAATATTTTTATTTTTTCTTTAAAATTTAAATGATCCTGTAAAAATAAAGTTTGTATCTAGGTTATCCTGTTTAAAATGTCCCAAATCATCAGTTATTATCGTCTTAAATCCTAATCTTAAAGAACTATCAAATTCTTTAATATAACTTAAAGTTACATCTTTTTGTCTACCTGATGGACTTAGCTCTATATTATGATCTTCGTATGGTATTACCCCATTTTTATCTGATAATCCTATAAATCGAAATTTCATATCACCTTTTTCTATCCGGTTAGGTTGTGAGTATATAAAATTAAAACTATCTTTTCCAAATATATTATTTAATTGGTAATCAACCTCAAAACTTGAACTTAAAACTTTTGATGAACCAATTATAAAATTATCATTTCCATTTTTTAACTGAGAAATTCCAGTGGTATTATTAAATGATATTGAGCTATTGTTATTAAAATTTTTATTAAAATTAAAACCAAAAAAATTTGTTAAATTATTATTATTTAATCCAAAAGCTCCACTTGATTTAGAAAGCAAAAAACTTTCACTTTCTTTCATAATACCTGCTGTTAAAGAAAATTCTTCAAAATTTTCATTATTTAAATTTAATGAAAAAGCTAAAGTTTCTATTGGTAAGACTACATCTTTATTTATATTTGTAAGAGGATTAATCATTGAATTATTGTAACTAATTAATAAATCATTACCATTTAAATATAATTTTTGATTAAAACCTATACCTGTATTTTCAGTTAAGAAAGGATTTATATAAAAATTATTTTTCGGCAAAGCATTTTGAATTGCTAAATTTGGAGTATCCAAAGTTATGCTTGTGCCATAATTAAATTCATTTTTAAAATTTATATATTCTCCTTCAAAGATGTTATTTGAAGTTTGACCACTTATTTCAATTTTTCTCAAGTTTTCTAATTCTTCGTTTATAGATAATTTTATTTTTTGATTATTTTTATTTTCAGTACTAATAAAATCTGAAACGTATATTTTAAAACCACCATGCAATGCATCATAAGCATATGTAAATTTATTATCTAAACCTTTAGATATTGCATTACCTAAAGATGAGGATGTAGATAAAGATGATAAAGAAACAGGATATTTTTTTAATTGTGCAAATGGTATTTGCCCGCCACCTGACGATCCACCTCCACCACCACTTCCTCCGCCTCCTCCAAATGAAAGAGGATTCGAACTTGTTGTAATTGGTGATAAAGCGGCATACATGTCAGGCACACCATGGCCCCAAGTATCATTATAGCCGTGCTTAATAGATGCTCCATGAACTGTAAATGTAGTGTTGCCGCTTGGTGTGAACCAAGCATTATTGGCTGACGCCAAAAGTCTATCTGTCAGCTGCTCGGGTGTATGATTAGGAAAGGCTTGTCCTAAAAGTGCAATCATACCAGAAACTTGTGGAGCGCCCATTGATGATCCATTAGAAACTGTATATTGACTTGTTCCTCCAGCATCTATGTACCCAGCCGCACCAATTTGTTTATCATCAACTACTAAACACCATTCTTTAGCTGCTCCGCAGGGATTACCTAATCTATTAAAGTCTGATGTAGAAGCTCCTGATAAAGAAGTGCCAGTAAATTCAGCATACATTACAGAAAGCCATGCATCAGTTAGATCAACCGAGTCATCTGTTCCATTAAAATAAGCTGGCAGCCCTGCCATTACACTTACGTCAGTGTCATTTACATAATTTGAACTAGCCCAAACTATTACACCACTATTTTGAAAATTATCTAGTGCAGTTATATATGTAGATGTATGTGAGCCAAAAGCATGCATTGTTGAGTTGTTCAATTCTTCTCTTATGGTTCTACCATTATTGCTAGCATCATTAACCAATTCAGACCACTCAACAGCACTAGTACAGCTATTACCAACACAACCTTGGCTGTATCCCCAACTATTATTCATCACAATTGCAGAATGTGTTGTTCGTGCCGTGTCTATATCTGTGGCTTGAGCAGTCCCATTATCATCAAATGTTGAAAATACTATATCAGCATCTGGAGCAACACCATGAGTAGTTCCACTGATAATACCAGCAGCAATACTAGCAACATGAGTACCATGTTGTGTAGAATTATTTGATGTTGAAGGAGAATCTAACATTGTTACTGTTTTACCTTGGAATGATGAATGATTATTATGCATAGCGTCATCCATTACATAGATTGTTTGACTATCACCAAGTAAATATTGATTACTGCTATTTTTAAATGAATGTGCCTTGTGTAAATTCACAAGCTCATATGGATGAACATTATTTGAAGATTGATCAACCAAAGTCCATGAGGATCTACCAGTAATTGTGCTTTGAACACTTGTATCTTCAGAGTAAGCTGTAGTATTACATTTTAATACATAATCATAAATTGTAATTGTTGTTTGAGTATTACCTGTTGTAGATACATCCGTCGTGCTTGCAGTGATAATAACAGTTTCGGAGGTTTCATTTGTAGTATCATTCACAGGTGTAAGAGTTATTGAAGCACTTGTAGATCCTGAAACGATCGTTGATGATGAAGAAGATAAATTATAATCTGTTCCAGATGTAGCTGTACCTCCAGTACTATATGTAATATTTACATTAGAGGAGTGGGCTTTTGTCAAATTTCCTGTGATAGTTATTCCTGTATCACATTCACCCAAGCTGCTAGCTGAAACCGAAAAAGATAATGTGGCTGGACTTGATGAAGAACTACTACTTCCACTGCCACCACCTCCACCAGCAAGAGCAGCCACACCTACAGCAGCAATAATTCCAACTTGTGATCCATCAAACCCAATATTTGATACATTTTTTGGTTTTATATATGAATTTAATATTAATGGATCAAATGAGTTATAAATATTTAAAAGCAACTCCTGTCTTTTAAATTCTGACATATAGTCAGTCCATTTTGATAAATAATTAATATCTTCTGTTAGAGCATATAAATCTTGAGGATTATTTTTTATATGTGTATTTAATTTTTTAAAGTCTTTATTATTTAGTGTAAAATTTTTAGCTTCATTATAATTTTCTGAAAAAACAGTTGGTTTGTTAAACAAGCTTTCTTCTTGAGCCATTTTTTCTAGATCTGGATTTAAAAAATCTTTCATTATTTGTTTAAATCCCTTTTTTTTCTTGATAGTTTCGTTATTAGGTAAATTTAATTCAATAATATCATTAATAATTCCATTTTTATTTTTTATTAAATTTATCCCTTCATCATTGATTTTAATATTTTGATCCAAGAAACATTTTTGTATTTTATTTTTATAGTCAACGTAAGAACTATAACTCTTTATACATTTATTTAATTCAGTAAAATTTTTAAATGTTGCAGAGTAAGAAAGATTATAATTAATTATGATAAAAAATATTGAAAAAACAAATACTCTCATTGAGCTTATCTATTAGGTGTATCTGTAGCTATCATCTGATTTTTTACTTTTTCTCTAAAATATATATATACACCAGCAGCAATTATTATTGCTGCTCCGACAAAAGTTTGAGTAGTTGGAATAGTTTCGAAAAGAATATATCCCGCGATCATAGCAAAAATTATATAAGAATATTCAAACAAAGAAATTATGGAAGGTGACGCAATACTATAAGCAGAAAAAACGCAGAAAAAAGATATAGAAGCCACAATACCCATTATCAAAACATATGGCCATGAAGCCGAAGGATTAGTAAACCATTCTCTTACAATAAACTGTAAAGTTGGATCAGAAAAATTATTAAATTTCCCATCTCCACTAAAAAGATAAATAATTAAACTTACAGCGACAGCAAAGATGTAAAGCAAGGTCATTTGAGTATAAATATTATCTTTATCAGAGGTATATTTTGTAATTGTCATAGAGCACGCATAACAAAGTGCACATCCAACAGGCGCTAATTTGAAAAAGTTGAATTCTTCAAGTGTTGGATTAAGTACAATTAATACTCCTATAAAACCTACAACAATTGCACTCCATCTTCTAATTCCAATTTGTTCTTTTAAAAAAAATTTAGCAAACATAGACATAAAGAAAGGACATGAGAAAAACAAAGCACTAACCATCGCCAAAGACATAAAGGTTAAAGAAATATAAAAAAAAGCAAATCCAAAAAAGAAACAAACTACTCTAACTAAAGTTAAAAAGGGATAATGTGTTTTAAGAGTAATTTTTTTTTTTGTTATTAAAAAAAAGGATATGAGAATAGTCGCTTGTATTAAAGTTCTTCCCAAATATAACTCAAATAATGCAATATCTTCAAAAATAAATTTTATTAACGAATCTTGAATGGAAAAAAATGCCATTCCAGTCATAATAAAAAAAATACCCTTTGTATTATCGTTTGTCTGCATATCGCAGCTATATCAAAAAAACTTTAACCTTCATAATTAATAAGATACTCTTAAAGAAATGAGTGATTTTGAACCAATTTATGGTGGATGTATTTGTGGGAGCGTAAAGTATTCAATAAATAGCAAACCTCTTTTTACTCAGGTCTGCCATTGTTTAGATTGCAAAAAATTAACTGGATCATCTTATGTAATGAATACTAGTATTTTTGAAGATTCTTTAAAAATTAGTGGTGAACTTTTAAAAGCTGAATTGATTGCAGGGAGTGGGAAAAAATGTACTCATTACTTTTGTAAAAAATGTGGGGTTTATATTTATGCTGATTATGAATTTGCAATTAGAAGATTAACAGTTAGAACAAAGACTCTTTTGAGACCGAAAGACTTTCCACCTCAAGCACATATATTTGTAAAAGATAAGGATCCATGGATAAATATTGTAAACAAAGATATTTGCTATGATGAAATGTATGATCCTAAAATTGCTTGGCCTAAAGAAAGTTTAGATAGATATAAAAAATATCTTGAGACTAATTAAGGATAAAATCAGCTGCTCTTTCACCTATCATTAAAGTTGGTGCATTTAAATTACCGCTTGTGATCTCTGGCATAATTGAGGCATCTGCAACTCTTAAATTTTCTAAACCATGAACTTTCAATTTTTCGTCAACTACTGCCATTTTGTCTACTCCCATTTTTAATGTACAGGATGGATGATAAGCTGTTTCGGCTTTTGATCTAATATACTCGGTAATTTGCTCATCATCAGTTGCACTTTCACCTGGGCCTATCTCTTTTCCAGCGTAAGGTTTCATTGAGTCTTGACCTAAAATCTTTCTAGCTACACGAACACATTTAATTGTTTCTTTTAAATCATATTCATCTTCTAAATAATTAAATTGAATTTTTGGGTAATCGTATGGATTTGAACTATTTAATTTAATATGTCCTCTACTTTTAGGTTGATTCAAACTTGCGTGTAATTGATAACCGTGTCTGTCAGGATCAACTAATCCATGATCGATTACAAATGCTGGAAAAAAATGAAATTGAATATTCGGATAGCTTTTGTCTTCTGAAGATTTGCAAAAACCACCTGCTTCTAAAAATGAAGTAGAACATGGGCCACTTTTTGAAAGAAACCATTGAATACCAATTTTAAGCATATTTATTTTATTAACATAAGAATAGAGCGTATCTTTAGTTTTGCATTCTTGCTGGATGTAGGTTTCTAAGTGATCTTGTAAATTTTGACCCACTCCTTCTAAAGAGTGGATAACATTAATCCCTTTATCTTTTAAATCTTTTTCAGGTCCAACACCTGATAACATCAATAGTTGTGGTGAATTGATTGAACCTCCACTCAGCACAACTTCTTTATTTGCATAAACTTTTGTGACTTTATTTTTTATATTTACTTCTATTCCAACTGCTTTCTTTCCTTCAAAAATAATCCTTTCAGCAAAAGAATTGGTAAAAACTTTTAAATTCTTTCTTTTTTTTGCGGGCTCTAGATAATATTTAGAAGCGCTAGCCCTTTGTCCTTTATGAATTGTAATATCATACATTCCAAATCCTTCTTGATCTTCTCCGTTCATGTCATTATTTTGTTTATAACCCGCTTCAACAGAAGCGTTAATAAAAGCACTAAACAACGGATTTTTATTTTTAGATTGATTTACTGGTAAAATTCCTTTTCCACCTCTGAATTCATTCTCTCCTTCAGACCATGTCTCAATTTTTTTAAAAAAAGGTAAAACATTTTCGTAAGACCATGATTTTAAACCAAATGATGCCCATCTTTCATAATCATTTTTGTTTCCTCGTACATAAACCATCCCATTATGTGCGGAACATCCACCTATCATTTTACCTCTAGGACAAAATAATCTTCTATTATTTAAATTAGGTTCTGGTTCTGAATAATATTTATAATTATATTTGGGATCGTGCATTGCATATAGAATTGCCAAAGGCATATTAACTTTCCAAATATCACTAGATCCACCTGCCTCAAACAAGGCAACATTAAATTTCCCATTTTCACTTAATCTATTTGCAAGAACACATCCTGCTGTACCAGCTCCAACAATTATGTAGTCAAAATTCATTTACTTTTTAAGTTTATCTGCAAGTACTAATTTATCTGATTTAAAACTATTTTTATTTTCGTTAATAAAATCATCCATAATTTTTATTTTATCTTCTTCAAATTCTGTAACTTTTCTTTTTTTAAGATCGATATAAAGAGATATACTTTCTGTAGTTGCAGCAAGTTTTCCTGTTTTTTTTTCGATCATCTCACATTTTAAATGTAATCTTTTCTTATCATGATCAAAGAAGGTGCAAAAAACATCAACTTCTTCATTTTCTTTAACTTCATTATCGTAAGTTGTTCTTGTTTCAACAACCATTGTACTTCTTTTATTTACTTGTGCTTTAGCTCCGCCCATATCAAATTTATTAAGCATTGTTTCCCATGCTTCATCAAAAATTAAAACATAATAAGCCATGTTCATATGTTCATTATAATCTGTCCAATCTTTTATTATTTTTCTTGAAGCCAAATGAAATGACATTTTATCAGCTTTTGTTTATTTTATTTGCTACTAACAATTTTCTTTGCATCTCTCTTAAAACAGGTCTTTCTATCAATTTACCATCTATTACAACCAAACCTGTGTTTGCTTTTTTAAATTGATCCATAATTCTTTTAGCTTTACTTATTTCTTCCTCTGTTGGAGTAAAAATTTCATTTAAAATACTTATTTGCTTTGGATGAATAGATCCTTTCCCAGTGAAACCTAAGTTTTTAACAAACTGTGCTTCTTTTTTCATTCCTTCCATATCTTCTAAATTTAAATAAGGAACATCAATAACATCAACTCCTTTACTTGCACCAGCATGAACCAACCTTGATCTTGCATAAACTAAATTCTCTAATTTGTTTTCCACTCTTAATTCTGCTGCCATATCCTCTCCACCAAAATATAAAGCAACTATTCTATCGCTAGAATGTGCAATATCATAAATACTTTCAAGAGCTTGATTAGTTTCCATGATAACATGAAGATCAGTATCTAAACCACAATCAGTAAGCATGTCATCAATAAATGTAATTTCGTCAGGTGTTTTAACTTTAGGCAACATGATAGCTTTAACTTTTAGTTTATTTGAAGCAATAGCTTCTAAGTCTAAAAGACCATTTTTAGTTCTTTGACAATTTAATCTAACAACTAATTCAACATCATTTTTTACTTCTAGTGACTTTAATGCTTCAATAGTATTTTTCCTTGCCTCGTCTTTATCTTTCATGGCAATTCCATCTTCTAATTCTATACAAACCATATCAGCACCTGAAGCTAGGGCTTTTGGAAACATCTCTGGTTGAAGACCTGGTGTAAATATAAAGCTACGTCTAACCCTTAGTTTATTTAAGTCCATTTAATTTTTATTTCTTATAATTGTTAATGATATGATATTATATTTTACTAGAAATAAAAATGAACAATAAGGTCTTCATCTCATGTGCAGTTACAGGATCTGGTGATACAGCAAGTAAACATCCTGATTTACCTAAAACTCCAGAGCAAATTGCAAAAGCGGCAATAGAGTCTGCTAAAGCTGGTGCTGCAATTGCCCATATCCATGTCAGAGAGGAAGATGGAACTCCAAGTAGAAGACTTGAGCTTTATAAAGAAGTGGTTGACAGAGTGAGATCATCTGAAACTGATGTAATTCTTAATCTCACAACAGGCATGGGTGGTGATTTAGATATCGGCCAAGGCAAGAACCCTTTAGACTTTGGTCCAATGACAGACATGGCAAATGTAATGGAAAGAATTGCTAATGCAGAACAATTTCTTCCAGAAATATGCACACTTGATTGCGGAACCTTAAATTTTGGAGATAGTTCAGTTATCACAGTCAACACACCTAACGATTTAAGAAAAGCTGCAAAAAAACTTCAAGAAATAAAAGTTAAACCTGAAATAGAAGCTTTTGATTTAGGAAATATGTGGTTTGGTGCTCAATTATATAAAGAGGGATTATTAAGCGATCCACCTCTTTTTCAAATGTGTTTGGGAATTCCATGGGGAGCACCGGCAACACCATTAGCTATGCAAGCGATGAAAGATATAATGCCTAAAGAAGGTATATGGTCAGGTTTTGCAATATCTAAAAACGAAATGCCATATGTTGCTCAAACTGTAGTAATGGGAGGTAACCCAAGAGTTGGTTTAGAGGATAATTTATATTTATCCAAAGGTAAATTGGCAACAAATCCTCAATTAGTTGAGAAAGCTATAAGGATCGTTACAGATCTTGGTGTTGAGATTATGTCACCTGCAGAAACAAGAGAAAAATTAAAGCTTGTAAAACACAAGTAATGTCAAAAATTAAAACTGTAGGAATAGTTGGAACTGGTGTCATAGGGACTGGCTGGATAATAAGAAATTTAGCTCACAACAAAATTGTTCATGCATATGATCAAAACAAAAATCTCAAAAAATATGTTTTAAAAGAAATAAAAAGAACTTCAAAAAGTATAAAAAAACTTTTTGGAAAAAAAATTTTAATTGAAAATTTAAAATTCTTTAATTCTTTGGAAAAGGCTCTTTCAAATGTGGATTTTGTTCAAGAAAGTGTATTAGAGAATTATAAAGTTAAAACTGATTTAATCCAAAAAATCTCTAGATATGTAAAATCAAATGTAATTATTTCTTCAAGTTCGTCAGGACTTTTGCCCTCTAAAATTTTTTCTAAGAGTAAAAATCCTCAAAGAGGCATAATTGGACATCCATTTAACCCAGCGTATTTATTGCCAGCAGTTGAAATAGTTCCTGGAAAAAAAACTACAAGAAAGTTTCTTTCAGATGCAAACAAATATTACAAATCAATCTCAATGAGGCCAATCATGCTTAAAAAAGAATTACCAGGTTATTTATCGGATAGACTTCAAGAGGCATTGTGGAGAGAGGGTCTACATATTATTAATGAAAATTATGCAACAACACAGGAATTAGATCGTGCAATAGAAGATGGACCAGGTCTTAGATACTCAATAATGGGCACCTTTTTAACCTTTCATCTTGCTGGAGGTAATGCAGGAATGAAACATATGTTAAAGCAATTTGGTCCAGCCTTAAAATTACCTTGGACAAAATTAAAAGCTCCAAAGTTAACAAATAAATTATCTGATAAACTTATATCAGGTACAAAAAAACAAGCTAAAGGTAAATCAATTAATATGCTTTCAAATATTAGGGACCAATATTTAGTTGATGTATTAAAAATTAGAAAAAAATACGAGAATAAAATTAGAAATTGATGAAAGAAAAAATTTTTGTAAATAAAACTGGTGGATGTATCTGTGGAAATATAACTTTTAAGGTTAAGCTTGATGAAGTCCCTTTAGTTTTCAATTGTCATTGTATTGATTGTAGAAAAAAAATAGGAGGAATAATGACAATTATACTTCTTAGAGATGGAGCAATAGATATAGATAAGTCTAAATTAAAAATTTATGAACATGAAGGTGGCAGTGGTAATAAAATTAAAAAACATTTTTGTGGGAAATGTGCTGCTCCTATTTTAACTTATGTAGAAAAGTATAAAAAATACTATTTATATGCAGGTTTACTAGACGATATTAGTTTTTTAAATAAAGCAGAAAACATACACTATAAAGAGTCTCATTTTCCATTTATGGAAATAAGCGAAAAAAATATTAAAGTTTAAATACTAATGCATTCTTAAAGTATTGCCGTCTACAGCAATTACTTGTCCTGATATCCTTGGTGCATCATTCGAAATTAAAAAGCTACAAATTCTTCCAATATCCTCTTCATAGACCCATGTATTCATTGAAGTCATTGAAACAAATTCTTTTTCTATTAATTTTTTTGAAACATTTAAAAACTTCGATTTATCCCTTATTACTCTACCCATTCTATCTCCCTTTATTGTTCCAGGACAAATAGCGTTTACTCTAATTTTAAATTTTCCCAGTTCCATTGCCAGTGTTTTGGTTATACCAACAACTGCCCACTTACTTGCACAGTAAGGGGATCTTAATGGAAATCCAAATATACCTGCGGTTGATGATAAATTAATTATAGCTCCACCTTTATTTTTTTTTAGCAATGGAATTGAATATTTTGAAAAATAAAAATGGCTAATAACGTTTACCTTTAATGTATTTTCCCAATCCTTGCTTTTTAATTTTTCAAGTGTCCCGGTTGGTCCAGCAATTCCAACGTTATTTATTAAAGCATCAATTTTTTTTGTTTTTTTTAATATTTTGCTAAAAAAATTTTTTACTTGGTTTTCATCCGAGGCATCGCACTGAAATACAAATAATTTTTTATTATTGAGCTTGTGCTTCTTGCATTTATTCAGAAAAGTTGGATTGATATCACAAAGATATACTATTGCACCTTTATCTAAAAATATTTTTGCTGAACTCCATCCAATACCCGAACCTCCTGCGGATATGATTATTTTTTTATTTTTTAAGGTTATGCTCATTTTTAATTTTAAAAGATAATTCAAACTAACAAATCTTCCAACTATTAATATGTCAACTAATAATTGAATTGAGCATTAAATTATTTTATATTGATATTGATTATGCACTCAATTTCAAAAATCTCAAAAAACGGGACTTATCTTCAAGTAATTTGGGATGACGGAAAAGAGAGTAAATTTAATTATATGTGGCTGAGAGATAATTGCCCCACAGCACACGATAAAGATTCTAGGCATCGAATGTTTAATATTTTAGATGTATCAGAAAATATAAACCCAAAAAGATATAATCTTAATAATGATGGTAAATTAGAAATAGAGTGGAGTGAGGGAAATCATGTAAGTCATTATGATATTAATTGGCTTAGAGAAAATTGTTACACAATAAAAAATAATGAAGAATACAAATCACCTTATCAATTGTGGGATAGCAAATTAGAAAAAAATATTGATAGTATATATATAGATCATGATGAAATAATATCTTCCGAAGAGGGATTAATTAAATGGTTAGAGCTTCTTCACTATAAAGGAATAGCTATAGTTTATAATGCTCCAGTAGAAAAAAATTCTGCATTTCCAGTTTTAAATAGAATTAGTCACACAAGAGAGACATTTTTTAAAACACCTTTTGAAGTTATAAATATACCAAAACCAAATAACTCAGCTTATACAGCTCATGCACTTCAAAATCATATGGATTTACCATGGTTTGAGAATCCTCCCGGGTATCAATTTTTACATTGTTTAGTTAATTCAGCAAAAGGGGGTGACTCATCAGCAGTAGATGCATTTGCAGTAGCAGAATATTTAAAGAAAAATGATAAAGATACTTTTGATACGCTAACAAAAATTCCTTTAAAGTTTAGAGACAAAGATTACACACAAGAAGCTCATAGAAGTTTTTATGGTACTGCAATAAGTCTAACAAAAGATAGCGATTATAATGATGTTAGATTTAGCACTGCAACAATGGATGCTTTAGATTGTCACCCAGATCAAATGGATAAAGTTTATAAATCACATCATAAATTTGGAAAACTTTTACACGATGACAAATTTCAAATAAAATTTAGACTAAGACCTGGAGATATATATACATTCAATAATAGAAGGGTGCTTCATGGAAGAACTGAATTTGATCCAAATTCTGGACACAGACACCTGCAAGGTTATTACATGGATAGAGATGAAATTGTGGGTAGATTAAATTATCTTAAGAAATAAAAAAAGGGCTTTGAAAATATCAAAGCCCTTTTATCTAATTTATTTTAAAGTTATTATGGAAGCCAACTTTTCCATTTATCTGGATTATTGTCTAACCACTCATTAACAACTTCTTTAACATCTCTTCCATTTTGATCAACTTCAACTAACATTTTAGCTTGGTCGATATTTTGTAAAGACATTTTTTCAAAGAACTTCTTAGCATCAGCATGTTCAGCGCTAGCAAAAGTAGCTGGGTTTCCATAGTTCATAGTGTAATCTTTAGCCCAACCAGTTGCTGGCCATGCAGCAGTTCCACAATCTTTCCAGTTATTTGCTTCAGTGAAGCTGTCACAAACTTTGTGATCTGGAAGTTGTACACCAACCATATCATAAGCACCAAAAAACCAATGTGGCGACCATAGATAAAGTAGGAATGGTTCTTTTCGCATGTAAGCAGCTTTTGCTTCTGCGATAGCAGCGGCCTCTGTTCCAAGTTCATCAGCTTGGAAGTCTATTCCTAAAAGATCAAGTCTTTTTTGGTCATGACAGTTCCAACCTGCAACCGGACATCCAATAAGTCTACCTCTATTACCACTTTCAATTGTTGCAAATTTTGCTTTGTGTTTATTTAAGTCTTTCCAAGTTTTAATACCTAGTTCTTCAGCAGCGTATCTTGGTATCCAGTAGTCTGACATACCGATTATTCCTGCTGTTCCAAGTAAGTCTACACTTCCATCACCACTATATGTGCCAACGACTTTACCCTCGTATATTAAGTCCTCATTTAACATAACAGTGTCAGCTTCAGCGTAACTTGGCCAACTTTCGCAAGCGAAGTCTAGCTCACCTGCAGCGATTGCTTCCCATAAACCAGTTCCTGAAGGAAATACAGTTTGTTTAATTTTGTATCCCATTTCTCTTTCAAGAATTGCTACGGCAACTTCGCAAGTAATTATCCCACCAGTCCAATCTGCTATAGCTGCATGAAGTCTTTTGGCTGCATTGGCTTGACCAAAGCTTCCAATTAACAGAGCTACAGAAAGAATTAGTGCTGATATCTTTTTTGATAACTTCATTTATTTCCTCTCTTTTTAATTAATTAAAAATACATTTTAGATCAAAATGTATAAGTATGTAAACCACGCAAATAGTACTATTTGTCTTAACTTATTAAGCCTAAAGCTTCTCTTTGTTTCTTAGTCCACGCAAGTGTAATTCTATCAATAATAATAGCTAACAATACAATTCCAATACCAGCTGCCAATCCTCTTCCAGTGTCGGATCTCGCAAGACCATTAAATACCTCTAAACCCAAGCCCTTACCACCAATAAGCGGTGTAACTATTTGCATAGCGAAAGCCATAATTACAGTCTGATTAAATCCGATAACTAAACTTGGAATAGCTAATGGGAATTTAACTTTATTTAATGTTTGAATAAGTGTTCCACCAAATGATCTCGATACTTCAGAGTAAGTACCAGAAACCTGTGTTAAACCTAGTGATGTTAATCGAATTATTGGTGGAATTGAATATATTACTGTAGCAATGACAGCTGACACTGTTCCACCACCAAAAAACATTAAAACAGGAATTAAATAACAGAAATAAGGAAGTGTTTGCATTGCATCCAACACTACGTTCTGAATATTTCTAAATCTTTCATTGTAAGATGCAATTATTCCAAGAGGAACTCCTATAATAAAACACAGCACAACAGAAACAAGCACTGAAGATAAAGTTATCATTGATTGAGTCCATATTCCACATGCACCAATAAATAGAAGAAGAACTGCAGTAATTATTGCAAATCTTATTCCAACAGTTACATAACCTAAAGCTGAAAATACTGCTAATGTATACCACCAAGGTATTTGAGTTAGAAAAACATCTAAAGGTCTTAACAAATTTAAATAAACAAAAGCTCTTAAACCTTTTGCAAAAGAAATAAATCCAGGATTTACAGTCAAACTTTCCACTGCGTTACTAATTGGTTGTCTTATTGATAATTTCCATTCCTTTGGAAATGTTCCTATTTCTAAAAAGTAATTATCTATAAATGCAATTAGAAATAAAACTAGAAAATAAGGAATAACATAATATCTTTTGCTAATGAATTCACCGATGTTTTCTCCCGTAGATTTATTAAAAATTGAAACTAAGACTCTAATTACTGTTGCTATAGCAGATGTAACTATTTGACATATGATTTTTAAAATCTTATTTCCAAAACTTAATGGAGTTTCTAAAATTTTTGCGATTTGATATTTTTCCCAACTTTGAGGAAGTAAATAAAATCTTTGAACATCTGAAGGAAGTCTTTCTTTATCTTTACTAAACGCTAAACTAAATCTATCAAACATTATCGCCATGAATAAAATACATAGCCCACCTTCCATTGCCCAGCCAACATCCAATCTTCTTATTGCTTGCCAAACTTGACCGCCAATACCTTCAGCACCTATAAAACATGCAAGAACAACTAATGCCAATGCCATCATTATTACTTGGTTAATACCCATCATTATACTTGGTAAAGATAATGGAATTTTAATTTTAAATAACAACTGAAGTTTACTTGAACCAAAGGAAGTGGCAGACTCTATAGTTTGAGCTGGCACTTGTCTTATGCCAGTATTCGTCAATCTTATTATTGGAGGCATCGCATATATCATGGTAGCCAATATTGCTGGCGCACCTCCTATCCCAAAAAAAAATAATGCCGGGAACAAATATACAAATGCTGGCATGACTTGCATAGTATCTAAGACCGGCTTCATGAAATTTTCAAATCTATTACTTTGTGAACACAAGACACCCAGTATAAATCCAAAAAATACACATAATAAAACTGATAAACCCATCAATGCTACTGTTTGCAACGATGGTTCCCACATTCCTGTCGCTCCCCAAAAATAAACTACAAAAGATGAGTAAATTCCCAATCGCAAACCACCTGCAATTATGCAGGGTATTACAATTATTGCTGCAATTAAAATCCAAGGAGATTCAAGCAAAAAGTCTTCTAAAAAATAATAAGTTTCTTTTATATAGCTTGCTATAATTTTAGTGACCCATCTATAATTTTTTTTTAAATAATCTTCTCCGTCATTCACCCAAGCTGTAAATGTAAATTTATCAGTGACTTCTTTAGGAAATTTTGAAGGCCCTTCACTTTGAGTAGATAGCCAAAGTGCTACCAAAAAAACAACTCCAATAATTACATAAGTTATTATGTTTTTTGATTGATTTGATTTATCTATTAAATCAGTTCTAGTAGCCATGGTCGCAAGTTAAAATAAATAATTTTACATTTAAAGTAAAATATTGTCTATTTTTAGGGTAGTATTATTTATTAAAAATGGCTGTAGAACAAAAAATCACTTGTACAAATATATGGAAATTATTTGGACCAGACGAAAAAAGAATTATTAAAAACCTTGATAAAAATTTAAGTATTAAGGAAGTTCAAGAAAAGACCGGACATGTTGTTGCTGTTAAAGATGTCAGTTTCTCAATTCAAAAAGGTGAAACATTTGTTGTAATGGGATTATCTGGTAGTGGAAAATCAACACTAGTGAGATGTATTTCGAGATTGATTGAACCAACAGCTGGCATTGTGAAAATGGATGATGTTGAAGTTACAAAAATGAGCGCAAGTGAATTATTAGAATTAAGAAGAAATAAAATGAGCATGGTTTTCCAACATTTTGGTTTATTTCCTCATAGAACAGTCTTAGAAAATATTGGTTATGGATTAGAAGTAAGGGGAACAAAAAAAGATATAAGAACAGAAAAGTCAATGGAAGTTTTAAAAATGGTTGGCTTAGATGGTTGGCATAATAATTATCCAAGAGAATTATCTGGAGGTATGCAGCAAAGGGTAGGACTTGCAAGGGCGTTAGCTGTGGACCCTGAAATATTAATCTTTGATGAACCTTTTTCAGCTTTGGATCCTTTGATTAGAAGAGAAATGCAAGATGAGCTTTTAAAGATCCAAGAAAAGCTTCAAAAAACTATGGTATTTATAACTCACGACTTTTTAGAGGCAATTAAAATGGGAGACCACATTGCAATCATGAAAGATGGAGAAGTTTCACAAGTTGGTACACCTGAAGAAATTGTATCTAATCCAAAAGATCAATATGTTAAAGATTTTTGTGAAGATGTTCCTAAATATAAAGTATTGAGTGCTGGCAAAGTCATGAGAACAGAATGCTGCAATGAAACAAAAAATTTATTTGAGAATGGAAAAGATAATATTTTAGATAATTCTAAAATTGAAAATTTAATAGATAGGCTTATTGATAATGATAAAACTTATCCAGTAGTTTGTAACGAAAGTGGAAAGCTATTAGGTGAAATAGATAGAGTAATAGTCATGAAATCTATGAGATCAAATCAATAAATTTGCTTATTACCTTCTATCGATTTATTCTTAATATTATCTCTCCATATAATAATCATACCAGCAAAAATAATTACTATTACTCCAGGAAATAATTGGCTCCATGGAGCTTCATTAAAGAAAATCCAACCAAGAATAAAAGATGACGGTATACCAAGATACTCAAATGAAGCTATTTTACTTGCTGAAATTAAACGATAAGAATAAATAAACAATATTGCTGCTGTACCACCCAAAACTCCGGTCATTGTCATCAAAATAAAATCTTTAAAATTTTTAATTTCAACATGTCCTGTAGTTACAAAAAATAATATTAAACCACCAATAACATTAAATATTAATGTGTATAATTGAATTTTAGCAGTTGAATGATTGCCTTGAATGAATTTTAAAATTATGACAGTGAAAGCCCATGCTATAGCGGTTAGAATTGGAAAAATTGAGTACAAACTAAAAATTTCACTTGTTGGTTTCATTATCATAACTACACCAACAAAACCAATTATAACTGCTGACCATCTATAAATACCAATTTTTTCACTCAATAAAATTATTGATAGTATTACTATAAAGAAAGGCGATGAGAAGGTTAACGTCATAGCTGTCGCAAATTCCAGATTTACTACTGAGATAAAAATGAATACATTCATAGAAAGAAAACATATTCCTCTCAAGCAACTCAATATCAAAAACTTATTTCCTAAGTTTTTGAATATTGTTGAAAATTCATTTGTGAATAATATCAACAATAACAAAGGTATAATTGCTGCTACATTTCTAAATAAAGTTAATTGAATTATTGAGTATTCATCACCTAAAAATTTAATAATAACCATGTAAAGATCTATACATAAAATTGCTAAGAGCATTGTAGCAATTGCTAAATATGTTTTTTTTAGATCTGTTTTTTCAGATGAAATTTTCATTTAATAATATTGAAATTAGTATAAGTTTTTAAAATATTATGCAAAATTTTAAGCTTAATGAAGAATTTTTATTAAATAATCAGGATTGGACATTCCCAACTTTTACAGCTTATGGACCTGGAAGATTTAAAGAAATTGGAAAGTTTTGTAAAAATTTTAAAATAAATAATGCATTGATCGTTACTGATAGTGGTAGTGTAAATTTACCATTTATAAGTGATTTACAAAATTTACTTAATGATTCAAAAATCAAATCAGATATTTATTCAAATATATCACCAAATCCTAGAGATGATGAAATAGATTCTGGATGTAAAAAATTTCGTGAAGGCAATCATGATGCAATAATTGCAATAGGTGGTGGAAGTGCAATGGATGGAGGAAAAGCAATTTCTCTCACAGTTGATAGTGGTGTGCCCTTATGGGATTTTGAATTTGAAAAAGAGCCGCCAAAATTAACTATGGAAAATCCTTTTCCAAAAATAATTACTATTCCAACTACAGCAGGAACGGGCGCTGAAACAGAAGTTACTGCCATGGTCACTCATCTTGAAAAAGGAATGAAGTTTTGTTTATGGCATCCAGATGCCCGACCATGTTTAGCTTTAGTAGATCCAGAACTAACTTTAAAATTACCACCAAATCTTACTGCTTGGACCGGTATAGATGCAATGATACATGCAATTGAAGGTTATAGTGTTCCTATGTTTCATCCACTTTGTGATGGTTCTGCATTAGAAAGTTTAAATTTAATTTCAAAATCACTTTATGCAGCTGTCGAAGAACCTGATAATCTTTTAGCGAGAGGAGGAATGATTATTGGATCTTATTTGGGTGGAATAGCTTTCTTAAAAGGTCTAGGTTTAGTTCATGCAATTTCACACATGGTTGGTGCCGAATATAATACTCATCATGGATTGACTAATGCAATTATACTTCCCGCAGTCATGAAATATAATTTGCCTGGATTAGAAGAAAAAGTAAAAAGAATGTCTGAGGCTATGCAATTTGAAAACCATTCAATTGAAAGTTTTCAAGACAACTTAAATATAATTCTAGATAGATTAAAAATCCCTAAAGGATTAAATGAATTAGGAGTGCCAGAAGATTGCCAAGAGAGAATAGCAAAGAAATCAATGTTAGACCAAGCTTATGGACAAAATCCTAAAAAGGCATCATTAGATGAGGTCAAGACTTTAGTTTTAGAGAGTATTAGACAAGCAAGATAGGTTTAATTAAGTGCTTGAGAATTTTTCTGTCCATCAAATAATTTCAAAAATAAAAAAAAGAGAAATTAAAATAGCAGAGGTAGTAAATTTCTATTTAGATAGAATAAAAAAATTCAATCCAAAATTAAATGCTATTATTTCACATATAGATGAAACAAAAATTACCGAAGAAGCAAAATTAAAAGATGAAAATTTTAATAGTGATAATGATAAAGATGATATCTATGGTCTTCCAATTGCAGTTAAAGAACTATTTGATATTAAAAATGAGGTAACATGCTATGGATATAAAGATTTATTAAAAAATATCCCAAAACAGGATTCTTTATTAGTAGATAATTATAAAAAAAACGCAATTTTAATTGGTAAAACAAATCTCTCTGAATTTGCTGTTGGTTGTCATACTACTAACAGAGTTTATGGAGCCACCTCCAATGTTTATGATTATAGTAAGTCAGCAGGAGGGTCTTCTGGTGGTGCAGCAGCAGCTGTTGCAGCAAATTTAATTCCTTTTGCAGATGGCACAGATATGATGGGATCTTGTAGAAACCCAGCAGCATTTGCAAATATTTATGGATTAAGACCAACACCTGGTGCGATTGCAGAAGATAGATTTGAAATTAAAAATTTAAAAGATTTTCCTTTAATATCAACAACTGGATGTTTTGCTAGGACTCCCAATGACATGGAATTTTTATTTAACTACATAAAAGGGAAGAATGTAAAGGATAAATTATCTTTCGATCTTGAAGATATAAATATTAAAAAACTTTCAGATTTAAAAATTGGATGGTGCATTGATCTAAACGAACAATATAAGTATGAAGATGGAATCATCGACTTATGTGAAAATATTTTAAAAAAATTACAGTCAAATAATTTAAATATTGAAGATTTAAAAACTGAAATTAATTCAGAAGAATTGTGGTATTCTTGGACAATATTAAGAGCCAAATTTTTGTATGAAAACTTTTTGTTATATAATTTAAAAAATTTAAATGAATTACCTTCTCAAGCATATTGGGAATATGAAAAAGGGAAAAGCATCAAAACAAACGATGTTTTAAAAGCAATAGAAATAAGAAATAAATACATGGATAAAATTCAAAACCTATTTAAACATTATGATTTTTTAGCATTACCTTCGGCTCAACTATTTCCTTTTGAAAAGAACCTAAACAATCCAGAATTTATCAATGATAATAAAATTGACACTTATCATAGATATATGGAAGTCTATACATTATCAAGTTTGCTTGGTTTGCCAACTATATCTATTCCAGTTGGTTTTAATAATAAAGGGCTACCAATGGGAATGCAGATTATAGCAAATGTTAAAGAAGATAATAAACTAATTAACTTTGCCAAATCTTATGAAGAAATTTTTAACTTTTCAAAATTTAAACCAAAATTAATGCAATAATAATGACCAGACACCCTCATCATTTTAAAATTTCATTTGCATTAGCTATTGCTGCTGGTTCATGGGGAATTTATTGGTTACCTCAAAGAATACTAGAAGATGGAGGTTTGACTGGTGGCTGGGGAACAATATCCCAAATGGCGGTTGGAATATTAATATTATCACCAGTCGCAATTTGGAGAGTTATAAAAGGAAAGTCTATTGGATTGGAATTTCCTCTGACTGGTTTTTTTGTTGGAAGTGGATTTGTTTGTTATGCTCTTAGCTTTCTTCTTACTGATGTAGTTAAAGCATTAATCATGTTTTACATGATACCTGTTTGGACAACAATATTTGAAATTATATTTTTAAAAAAGAAATTTGGTTGGAAGAGGGTGATCACATTAGGTTTGGCACTAGGAGGTTTATGGATTGTATTTAGTCAAGAGAATATAATTCCGTTACCTCAAAATGCAGGGGATTGGTTGGCCCTTGCTGGAGGTGCACTATTTGGTGCTGGTTTAATTAGAATGGAAATAATTAAAACCGATGGCGTCTTTCCAATTATATTCACATTCTTTTTTTATGGAGGTTTAGCCAGTATACCTATTGGGTTATTCTTAGTAGATTATTTAGGACCAATTCCATCAGTGGAAGTTATCATGTCGATGTCCACTTTTTTATTACTTATTTCGATATTTTATTTTATTCCTACAGGGGTAATAATCTTTTGGGCTCCAAGTAAATTAGGAGCCGGCTTATCATCTATTTTATTTTTAGCTGAAATAATTGTTGGTGTTGTTAGTGCTAGTATTTTAACAAATGAACCTTTTGGTTGGAGAGAAACAATAGGTAGTATTCTAATAATTCTTGGTGGTGTAATTGAAGTTGTATATATTCCAAAGTCAGAGAAGAAATTAGCATAATGGATATTAATGAATTATTGAAATCAAAAAAAAAAGTCTTCTTAGATGGTGGAACAGGCTCAGAAATTCAGAGACTTGGTGGAACTATGGGACCAGCTTTTTCTGGTTTAGCAAATGTTTTCTCACCAGAAATAGTAATCAAAGTACATGAAAGTCATATAAACGCTGGATGTGATATGATAACAACCAATACTTTTGGAACTGCAAGGCATTGTCTTGAGCCTTCAAATTTAGGAGATCAGACTATAAAAATCAACATTGATACAGTTAAGTTAGCAAGACAAGCAGTCAAAAATTCTGGAAAAAAAATTAAAATTGCTGGAAGCATGTCAACATATTTAGCTTTGGCTGAAAATGAATTTAGACCTGACACAAAATTTGTACCATCATTTGCAAAAGAAGAAAAAAATTATAAAGAACAAGCAAAGGTATTAAAAGAAGAGGGAGTCGAAGTGCTTATTCTTGAAATGCTTTTAGATATTGACCACGCTAAAATTTTACTTAATGCAGCTTTAGAAACAGGTTTACCTGTCTGGGTTGGATTAAGTTGCTGCATAAGTAAGTTTGATGAAACCGTAGTAGGTAGAAATTTTAGAGCTGAAAAAGAGAGATCTATTATATATGACCCTTTAAAATATCCTGATGAGCCAAAATTCCTTCCTGAAGATAAAATTATAAATTTTGCTGAAATAATTAATTCACTCAAATCTATCGGTGGAGATGTTTATGGCATTATGCATAGTTGGTTTATTGATACAAAAGAGGGAATGAAAGTTTTAAAATCAAATTGGAATGGGCCAATTATGTTCTATCCAGAAATTCATAAATTTGACACGAGTACTATGCAAGCATTAATAACTGAAAATGAAATTGAATTTGTTGATAAGTGTTCTGAGTTAATAGACGATCAGGTAAAAATTATTGGGGGTTGTTGTGGCGTCACAGATAAACATTTAAAATCCTTGATAACAAGATTTTCTTAAATTAGTAATCTTTACTAATTATTTGGTCTATCATATTTACCATATCTTTTTTATATTTTTCATTTGTTGCAGATTTAGTCTCTAAGACAGAAAAAAACGCAGCAACAACTTTTGTTTTCAAATTTATTCCTAAAAATTGGCCCCCATACCCAGAGTGACCAATCCAATTACCGCATTTCATTAATGAATTAACATAACAGACAAATTTATCTTTAGATAATTGAATGTATTTGGGTCCCTCACTATTAATAGTTTTACTCAAAAAAGTTTTAGAACCAATATTTTTTCCATTTATACCTTTTCCAAACCTAGAAAAAAGTAAACCCATTCTTAAAAAATCTCTTGTAATTAAACTTCCGCCTCCAGACATCCACGGTGTTCCAAATCTATCTGTTCCTATATACAATCCTTCTTCAAATCCTGTTGCTTCAACTGTTTCCAACAGCCATTGTCTTAAACTTTTTTTACTTACTTTTTCTACAATTAGTCCAATAACATCGGTATTAGCTGATTTATAATGCGCCAGATCGGTATAATTTTTTAAATCTCTGCTTTTTAAAGATTTGATTGAATTTAAATACTGTTCCTGGCTTTGAATGTTTTTACCTTTAATCGGCAGTCTCCATCCTCCCACAGGCTCATGTAAAAATGAAGACGAATAAGCTTTTGTATAATCTTCGCTATATAGATTTACAATGTTCATGTCTAAAACGTCTTTTACTTTTGCATTTGCATAACCACTGCCAATTTTTGGCAAGTAAAATGAAATTTTCTTATTCAAGTTAATTAGTTTTCTGTCTATCAGCTCTCCCACAAATAAATGTATAAACATTTTTGTAATTGACATAATTGTTTGAGGCTGATTTGTAGAAAAGTCCTTTGCGTACTGCTCGAATAAAATATCCTGATCTTTACCAACTATTAAAGAGCAAAAAGCTTTATTTTTAGTTAACTTTTTTACAGAAGATAATTTACCAATTCTCTTATTAATTTTTTTTTTTAATTTTAGAACAAAATCTGATCTAAGGTATATTCCATATCTATTAATTTTATATAAATTTCTAAAACCCAACCTTCTTTTATTTGGGAGATTCCACTGAGCTTTATTATCTTTTCTTGTAACTAATTCTGGATTTATTTCTGAAATAATTTTTTTCAAATTAGTATTTTTTATCCAAACTTAAGAGATTTATTTTTCTCGTACTTTTGATGATAGCCTTCTGCTTTACAATAGTTTTTTTCTTTGGAAATCTTTGTAGTAACTTTTCCATCTAATTTCTCATTCATTTCTTTTAAAATTTTCTCTGCTGTATTTTTTTCATTATCATTATTATAAAATATCTCAGAGCGATATTGAATTCCTACATAAGTTCCTTGTCTATTCTTTTGAGTTGAGTCATGGAGTTTAAAAAATAATCTGACCATGTCTTCATAGCTTAAAATATTTTCATCATATTGAACTTTGACTACTTCTATGTGACCTGTATCCCCACCACAAACTGCTTTGTAAGTAACATTGGGATCATCACCTCCGCAATAACCACATTCGGTAGATAATATTCCTTTTATACCATCGTATTTAGTTTCGTCCCAAAAACAACCAATACCACCTATAAAAGTTTTCATAATTTTACAATATATTATTACTTCAAAATTGAAACAGCTTTTATCTCTTCAACTCCTATACCACAACAACCACCAACAATTTTTACACCTTTGCTAAACCATTTTTTTGCAACTTCCAAATAATCATTGGGTGAAAAATCATCCACAAACTTCCAATTTGGTTTTTCGTAATAGCCTTTGTTAGGGTACGCACCAATAACTCCATTATAATTTTTTAATGCAGTATCTAAAGCTGCACTCGTTGTTTTAATATCTGAGTGAGCAATTAAAATTGGCCCCTTATGTAATTTACTAAAATTTTTCAACGATACTTCTAAATCCTCGTAAATTTCAGTTTTATTCTTCACATCATCATAACCAAGTGTAATATTTTTTGTATTCTGATCTATTACACAGGAAATAGAAAGCCAAACAGGTAACTTTATATTTGAAGAACACTCAAGCATAGTCTCCACGATTTCTGCTTGAGATGTCATTGCTTCTAAAATTATTAAATCAACACCCTCATTTGATAAAATTTTAATATGTTCATTAAAACATGGCTTCATGTTCTTTGTTCCAAGTTTAAGAAAACTTCCATAACTCGAAACACTTCCCGCTAAACAGATGTTCTTTTTTGAATTATTAATTGCTTGTTTTGCAATTTGAACTGCTTGTCTATTAAATAATTCAATTGAGTCTTCATATCCATGTTTTCTAAGAGAAATTGGAGTTGTGGCATAAGTATTTGTTGTAATAACATCAGCACCTGCATCAATATAATTTTCATGTATTTCCTGTAGATATTCTGGGCTATCTACCGAACATTTTCCACACCAAAGGTTTTTATCCATTTTAGCTCCTTTTTTTTCAAGTTCGGCACCTATACCTCCATCAAGTAAAACAATTTTTCCTTGATCGATTTTTTCTTGAATTAAAGTGTAAGACATTAATTGTTTGTGAAAGCACAAATTTTATTATTATCAAGATCTCGAATATATGAATAGTAAACTCCAGAACCTTCTGGTCTTTCACCTCCAGCTCCTTCACTTTTTCCTCCCGCCTTAAGCCCAATCTCATGAAACTTATCAACTATATCTCTAGATGATGTGATAAATGAAACTTGCGTTCCATTTCCATTAGTTGCCTCTTTCATATTGACAGGTTTGGTCACATAAAACTCTATAGTTCCATCGCCATTTTTTTCTGTGTAACCAGCGCAAACTTCATCTTTATAATTTCTTTCTAGATTTAAAACTTTTAAGACTTCATCATAAAAAATTATTGCTTTTTCTAAGTTATTGGTTCCTACCATTACATAACCAAGCATTTTAATTTTTCCATTCAGTAATAGTTTTTACCTCTAGATATTCATGCAATCCCCAGGTTCCACCTTCGCGTCCATTTCCAGATTGTCTATACCCACCAAAAGGAGTCCCAGAATCAGCTGCTTTATGATTTACATACACAATTCCGGACCTTAATTTTTTTGAGACTCTTTTTGCCTTTTCATTATCCTCTGTTTGTAAATAGTTTCCTAATCCATATTCTGTATCATTTGTAATTTGGATAGCTTCCTCTTCATTTTCAAAAGGAATAATTGACAATACTGGTCCAAATATTTCCTCTTTAGCAATTCTCATATTATTATTAACATCAGTGAATACTGTTGGTTTAATAAAATAACCTTTCTTTAGATCTTCAGGTTTGTCAGGACCACCTGCTACTAAAGTAGCACCTTCTTCAATTCCACTATTTATTAAACTTTGAATTTTATCAAATTGAGTTTTTGAAATTACAGGCCCAATATGGTCACCAGCTTTTGAAGCAAGATCAACTTTAATTTTATTTGCTTCATCTGCAGCTTCTTCAACAGCTCTTTTATAAATTGATTTTTCGACAAGCATTCTAGTTGGGGCATCACAGGATTGACCTGAATTACTCATTACGTTTCTAATACCATCTCTGACTGCATCAGGATATGCATCAGCAAAAACAATATTTCCACCTTTACCACCAAGTTCAAGACAAACTCTTTTTATAGTTTCAGCAGCATTTTTTGTAATTAATTTTCCAGCTCTAGTAGATCCTGTAAATGAGACCATATCAACATCAGGATGTCCTGACAGGTCAGTTCCAACACCAGGCCCATCACCATTTACCAAATTAAATACTCCAGCTGGAAATCCAGCCTCATCTATCATCTCTGCAAATAGCATTCCTGACAATGGTGCAATTTCAGATGGTTTAAGTACCATTGTACACCCAGTAGCAAAAGCTGGAATTACTTTTAAAGCAATTTGATTTATAGGCCAATTCCAAGGTGTAATTAATCCGCAAACTCCAATTGGCTCGTATACAATATGATTAGTAGATCCTTTATCAAAACCTGGTTCGAATTCGAATTCTTTTAATCTTTTTATAAAGTCTTCGATATGACCTGCGCCAGAAGATGTTTGATTAGCTGAACACCAATCTTTAGGACAACCAAGCTCTGTAGTAATAGCATTAGTCATATCATCCCATCTAGAATTATAAATTTTTAATAATTTTTCTAATAAATTTAACCTTTCTTCTTTTGAGGTTTCTTTCCAAGTCTCAAATGCAGATTTTGCTGATTTGACTGCTGCATTTGTATCATCAGAACTTCCAAGACTTATAATTGCACAAACTTCTTCTGTTGATGGATTAATAACTTCACATTCATTCTTATTTACTGGCTCAACCCATTTGCCATTGATATAAAATTTTTTTTTATCAAGCATTTATATTTCAAAATTAATTTTTCTTATTATACGTTTATTTGCTCTTACCATTCAAGAAATTAGATGCACTTTTTAAATTTTAATGATTAATCAATAAGTGGTGGTATATTATATTTATGAAATCACAAAAAATAGAACCAAAGTTTAAAAATAACCAAAATCCACGTATTGGACTTATCGCTTTAGCAACCGATCTAGTGATTGAAAAAGATTTTATAAGTGTAATTAAAGATAAAAAAATAGATTTTTTTGTAAATAGAATAGAATGTTACAACCCATTAAACAAAGAGAATTTGATCAAAATGTCAGAGAATATTACTCAAGTAACAAGAGATATCTTGCCAGAGCAAAAATTGGACTGTGTTGTATATGCTTGTACATCAGGAACTATTGCAGCAGGATACGATAATATTAAAAATAAAATACAAGCAGCAAAACCTGAGGCAAAACTTTCAACACCAAGCACAGCAGCCTTGAAAGCATTGAAAAAATTAAATATAAAAAAACTTTCTATATTCACGCCTTATAGTAAAAAAGTTAATGATGATGTTGTTGATTATTTTAAATCATCTGGTTTTGAAATTACTTCAAATTCTTACTTTGATATTCATTCTGATATGGAGATTGGTAAAGTAGATCAAAATTATCTGTTTGATGTTCTTATAAATTTAGATGTAAGTAAAGCAGATGCTTTATTTGTATCTTGTACCGCTTTACCAGTTCTACCTCTTATACAAAAATTAGAAGATAAATTAGGAATACCAGTTCTTTCAAGCAATCAAGCTTTAATCTGGGAGTCCTTAGAAAACATAGGTGAAAATAAATCTGTAAAAGGATTTGGAAGACTGTTTGATTAATTTATGTCTTTTTCAAAAGAGGAATACAAACAAAGACTATTAAAAGTTCAATCTCTGATGAGAGAGAAAAAAATTGATTTAATTATTTCTCACGACACAAATAACATGAATTATCTTACAGGCTACGATGCTTGGTCTTTTTATTATGCACAATGCGTATTAGTGCATGTTGATTCAAAAGAACCAATTTGCTTTGTTAGAGATCAGGATGCAGGTGGGGCATACATAAAAACTTATTTAAATAAAGATAATATTATTGTTTATGATGAGAGTTATATTCATACTTGGCCAAAACATCCCTATGATTACTTGACCAAAGTAATTAAAGAAAAAAAATGGGATAAACTGTCCATTGGAGTTGAAATGGATGCTCATTATTTTACAGCTTTTTGTTATGAAAAGATTAAACAGGGATTGCCTAATGCAAACATTATCGATACTGATCGACTAGTTAATTGGGCTAGATTAATTAAATCCAATGCAGAGATAAATTATATGAAGTCTGCTGCTTTAATTTCTCAAAAAGGAATGCAAACAGCAATGGAAGTAATTAAACCTGGTACAAGACAATGTGATGCTGTTGGAGAAATCCAAAAAACTCTATTTTATGGAACAGAAGAATTTGGAGGTGAATACTCTAGTATCGCAACACTTCTTCCAACTGGCAAAGGCACATCTGCTTCACATTTAACAGCAACCCAAGATAAATTTGTTGAGGGTGAAGCAACTATAATTGAACTTTCAGGTGTTTATAAAAGATATCACGCACCTATGGCTCGAACAATTTTATTAGGCAAACCTGATCAATTAAAAATAGATACAATGAATAAAACTATAGAAGCTTTACAAGCTGGAATTGATGCTACTAAACCTGGAAATACAGCAAATGATGTTGCCCAAGCTTTTTGGAAAATTTTAGATAAATATGGTATCGAGAAGAAATCAAGAACGGGTTATTCAATAGGCATTGGATATCCACCAGATTGGGGAGAGCATACTTTAAATATATACAAAGGCGATATGACAGTACTTGAACCAAATGTTTGTTTCCATATGATTGCAGTAATGCAGTTTGGTGATTGGGGAGTAGAAGCATCAGAAGCAATCCGAGTTACCGACAATGGTTGTGAATTATTCTGTAATTTTCCAAAAGAGCTACATATAAAGAACTATTAGCTATTGATAATTAACTTCTTAAATGTTTTAAACACTCAATGTCTAAAAATACAGAATTTGTTAAGTTCGATAAAGTTGATAAAAGTTACGATGGTAAAGTCTTAGTAGTAAAAGATTTAAATCTTAACATCTCCGAGGGCGAATTTATTACTATGCTTGGACCATCTGGTTCAGGAAAAACAACTTGTTTAATGATGTTAGCTGGATTTGAAACCCCAACTAATGGCGAAATTTATTTAGACTCTAATCCTATTTCAAATATTCCACCACATAAAAGAGGAATTGGAATGGTTTTTCAAAACTATGCATTATTTCCTCATATGACAGTTTATGAAAATTTAGCATTTCCTTTAAGAGTAAGAAAATTTCAAAAAGATGACATTGATAAAAAAGTAGATAAAGCTTTGTCGATGGTTTCTCTTTCAGGATTTGAAAGTAGGATGCCCGCACAATTGTCGGGGGGACAACAACAAAGGGTAGCTGTTGCTAGAGCTCTCGTATTTGATCCAGCAGTAGTTTTAATGGATGAGCCCCTTGGAGCTTTAGATAAAAACTTAAGAGAAAGTATGCAATACGAAATTAAACATATCCATGAAAATATTGGTGTTACTGTAGTTTATGTTACACACGATCAAGGAGAAGCATTAACAATGTCAAATAGGATTGCAGTGTTTAATGATGGTAAGGTTCAACAATTATCAAGTCCTGACAAATTATATGAAGAGCCAGTTAATTCGTTTGTTGCAGAGTTTATTGGTGAAAATAATACTTTTGGTGGAGAAGTGACGGACATTTCAAAAAATGTTTGTAAAGTTAAACTACAAAATGGTGAAATTTTAGCTAATCCAATTTCAGTTAATTCCAAAGGTGACAAAACAACAGTTTCAATAAGACCAGAGAGAGCATTAATAAATCCAAAAAATAAAATGGATAATAATCAATCTGGAAAAATTGAAGAAGTTATCTACCATGGTGATCATACTAGAGTAAGATTAGATCTTCTAGGTAATAAAGAATTTATTTTAAAAGTTCCAAACAGCTCAAATGAGCTAGATTTAAAATTGGGCAATGAGATTAAAGTAGGATGGAACAGTCAAGACGCAAGAGCTCTAGATCCCAAATAATTTCTTAAATATCCCAGTATTCATATAACAAAATGGCCTGTTGACTCTGAATTTCGTTTTTGCTGTACTTAACTTATATAAATTAATTTATATTAAACGTTTAAACGGAGGATAAATGAAAAAATTAAGTAAATTATTACTTGCTCTTTCTTTTGCTCTTTCAATAACTTCATCTGCATTTGCTGTTACAGTAGCATCTTGGGGTGGAGCTTATACAGA
Source organism: uncultured Pelagibacteraceae bacterium (assembly GCA_902586225.1). Taxonomy (GTDB): domain Bacteria; phylum Pseudomonadota; class Alphaproteobacteria; order Pelagibacterales; family Pelagibacteraceae; genus Pelagibacter. The sequence goes on along the minus strand of CACIGO010000003.1, from coordinate 6,539 downwards.
GTCTCAAAAGCTAGGGTATGGTGATCCAACTGCAAAAGCTCTTGGTGTTGATATCAACTGGGTAGACTATTCAGGTGGATTATCTGAGATTAAAGCTCAAAAAGAAGCAGGTGCAATTACTTGGGATATTATCGATGTATTCGCATTTGATACTATCAACGGATGTGACGAAGGAATTTTCGTCGAATTCGATTTTGACAAAGACTTTCCTGCAGCTCCAGATGGAACTCCTGCAAGTGAAGATTTCTTTGCTCCAATGCCGAGTAAATGTGCTGTAGGAAACATTTTATATTCATGGAACTACGCATACGATAATAGAGCGTTCGATGGAAAAGCACCTTCAACTATTAAGGACTTTTTCAACACTAAAAAATTTCCAGGAAAAAGAGCAATTTATAAATCTGCTCTTACAAACCTAGAAATCGCTTTAGCAGGTGACGGTGTTTACATGGGTAAAGGTGGATCTGAGATCTACAAATTACTAGAGACTGAAGCTGGTGTTAACAGAGCAATGAATAAAATCAAAGAGCTTTGCACTGATCCAAATGGTGGATGTGTATTCTGGTCAGCTGGTGCTCAACCACCAGAATTATTAGTTGCTGGTGAAGTTGTAATGGCAACTGGTTGGAATGGAAGATTTTTCAATGCTGAAATCGGTGAAGGTGCTCCAATTACGCAAGTATGGGATGGACAAGGGCTTGACTATGAATATTTCGCACTTGTTAAAGGTGGACCAGATGAAGCAAATGCTAAAAAAGCTTTAGCAATGATGACTAACACTGAAATGTTAGCTGGAAGTGCTAAATATATTGCATATGCTCCATACAGATTATCATCTTTAGAAATTATCAAAGCAAATGAGCCTTGGTACAAAGATGGTAAAACTGAAATGATGCCGCAAATGCCAACTGCTCCTGCAAATACTAAAAAATACTTTTTAGTTGATCCATTTTTCTGGGCTGATAACGGTACAGAACTTGGTGAGAAGTGGGAAGCTATGAAAGCTGGTCTATAAAAGAGTATAAAAGACTAGAATAATATAATATATATAGGGCGACTTTTTAAGTCGCCCTTTTTATTTATGAGCAGCGAAACAAAACAAATACTTACAACTGACGGAATTCCCTTAGAGATAAGCTTAAAAAAAGCTGAAAGAAAAAACAAAATTAAAGCATTTTTACTTGTAGCTCCTTTATTATTATTTTTGATTATCACTTATATTTTTCCAATTGGAGAAATGTTTACAAGAAGTATTGATGATAAAATGATCACAAACATGCTTCCAAAAACATTTAAGTCCATGGAAACATGGGATGGTAAAGAACTTCCATCCGAGGAAGTATTTGCTTCATTTTTATCTGATTTTAAAATTCTTGTGGAAAAAAAAGAACACGGAAAATTAGCTCAAAGACTTAACAAAGAGAAAAATGGGTTTAACACCATTACAAAAAAATTATTCAGACAGGTAAAAAGAAATAAAATCGACGAAACGCAAAGTATTAAAGAACAAATAATGAAAGTTCATAAGAGATGGAGAAACGTAGAATACTGGCAAGCAATTAAAAGAACTGCACCTCCTTATACCTCGGCTAAATATTTAAAAGCTATGGATATGTATTTGAATGAAGATAACAAAATTACTCAAGTTAGTGAGGACAGAAGAATACATAGAATTTTATGGTTGAGAACAGTAGAGGTTGCTTTCTTTGTTACTGTTTTTTGTTTTTTAATGGGTTACCCAATAGCTCATTTACTAGCAACACTCCCAATGAAGTACAGTAATTTATTAATGATTTGTGTTCTTCTTCCATTTTGGACATCATTATTAGTTAGGACAGCTAGCTGGATGATTTTACTTCAACAACAAGGAGTAGTTAATGATTTCTTTGTAATGATTGGCCTTGTATCAGACGATAATAGGCCAGAAATGATGTACAATAAAGTTGGAACTTATGTTGCAATGACACAGATTTTATTACCATTTATGGTTTTACCACTCTACAGCGTAATGAAAACTATCTCGCCAAGTTTAATGAGAGCAGGCAAATCTCTTGGTGGAACACCTTTTGTAGCTTTTTGGAAAGTATATTTTCCATTAACAATTCCAGGAATTGGAGCAGGTTGTCTTTTAGTTTTTATTTTAGCAATAGGATATTACATTACACCTGCATTAGTTGGGGGAGCATCAGGAACTTTAATTAGTAACCAAATTGCATATCATATGAAAACTACTTTAGATTGGAGTTTTGCTTCAGCTATGGGGCTTATGTTGCTTGGAGGAGTTTTGGTTATCTATTGGCTTTATAATAAATTAGTTGGAGTTGATAATATTAAGTTAGGTTAGTATGGCATTACCAAAGTATACAGAAACTAGATATAGAATTTGGCACTACTTTTACATTGCCATATGTACTTTTGTTTTTATTTTTTTAATAGCACCTTTGTTTGTAATATTTCCTTTATCATTTAATGCAGAAGAGTTTCTTGTTTTTTCAGAAGGAATGAAGAATTTAGATCCAGATGCTTTTTCATTAAGATGGTACAAAGATATGGTTTACGGTACAAAGAACCCATGGGGTCTTGCTGCAAAGAATAGTTTTATTATTGCTATATTTGCAACTTTAGGGTCAGTAATTTTAGGAACGGTTGCTGCATTAGGATTGAGCAGCAGACACATGCCCTTTAAAGGAATAATAATGGCAACTTTGATTTCACCAATGATAGTTCCACTTATTATATCAGGTGTTGCAATATTCTTTTTTATGGCAAAAGCAGGTTTAGCGGCAACTCATACAGGAATAGTTTTAGCTCATATAATTTTGGGAACACCTTTTGTTGTAATTACTGTTACTGCAACATTATCAGGTTTCGATCATAGTGTAACAAGAGCGGCAGCTAGTTTAGGTAGTAACCCAGTAAATACATTTATGAAAGTAACACTTCCGTTGATTTTACCTGGAGTAATATCAGGAGGTTTGTTTGCTTTTGTAACTTCTTTTGATGAAGTTGTAGTCGTTTTATTTTTAGCTGGTCTTGAAAATACAACTATTCCAATTCAAATGTGGACAGGTTTAAGAGAACAATTAAGTCCTACAATTCTAGCAGTTGCTACATGTTTAATTGTTTTATCGACCTTAATATTGATAAGTGCTGAATTATTAAGAAGAAGATCAGAACGTTTAAGAGGAATTAATAGATAATTAATTTACCGACTCGATTACAGTCGCAATACCCATACCTAAACCGATGCATTGAGTAGATAAAGCGTATTTCTTATTTTCACGTCTAAGCAAATCAGCAGCTTTGCCAGTAATTCTAGCTCCTGTTGCTCCTAGAGGGTGTCCTAGAGCTAAAGCTCCACCATCTAAATTAGCTTTCTTTTGATCGATACCAAGATCTTTTAAGCATGCTATTGATTGAGAAGCAAAAGCTTCATTAATCTCTACAATATCGATATCATTAATTGATAAATTTGCTCTCTCTAATGCTTTCTTAGTTGCTCCTATAGGTCCAAGTCCCATTACATCTGGTTCACATCCTTTAACTCCAGTTGAAACAATTCTAGCTAAAATCTCTAAACCATTTTCTTTTGCATAGCTTTCTTCACATATCAATGTTGCTGCTGCTCCATCGGTAAGAGGTGAGGATGTTGCTGCAGTAACAGTTCCTTCTTGATCAAATGCAAGTTTTAAACCATCTAAAGTTTCTTGATTACTTTTTGGACGTATGTTTCCATCTTTTGTGCAACCAGCGATTTCAACGATTTCATTTTTAAATTTACCATTAACTTCAGCTTCATTAGCTTTTTGATGACTTTGAATTGCAAACTCTTGTTGCTCAGTTCTTGAAATTTTATATCTCTTGGCAACATTTTCAGCAGTAATTCCCATTGAAAAATAAACATTTGGATTTTCTTTATCTGTGTAAGGATAAGGTATTGGTTCAAAGCCAGTTGTAACTCTAGTCATACTTTCAACTCCTCCACATACGAAAACTTTTCCTGCGCCCATTGCTATTTTACCTGCTGCAACATGGATAGCTTCCATAGATGAACCACACCATCTATCGACAGTCATTCCAGACGTATGTATTTCCATTCCAGATAAAAATGTTGTGAGTTTCCCAATATTAAAACTCTGCTCTCCAACCTGGAAAGCACACCCAACAACAATATCTTCTATATCAGCAGGATTTACTTTAGTTTTAGATACAAGATTTTTAACAACTTCTGCAAACATATTTACTGGCTTAACATCAATTAATTCACCTTTTCTTGCCATTGTAAAAGGTGATCTTGAATATCCTGCTATAACTGCTCTTTTCATATAAGACTTATACCTACTAATTATTATTTTGAAAATGGTAAAGAGGACACAATTCCTTTTCTTAATTTATTATCAGGAGTGTGAACTAAAACTTCTGATCCTGTTTTGCAAAATTCATTTAAAATCATAGATAAACCAATATTTTTTTTGAATTTTGGAGAATAAATCCCTGAAGTAATTTTACCAATTAATTTCTTATCTTTTGAATAAAGTGGAAAAGGAATTGAACATGGAGGACAATCTACACCATCAAATAATACTCCTTTTAATTTTTGTTTTACACCTTGTTTCTTAATATTATCTAAAGCATTTTTTCCAATGAAATCATGATCACTTTTGTCACTACAATATTTTTCTAAGTTACATTCAATTGGATTATTTTCTTTTGTAAAATCATTTCCATATGACATTAATCCTGCTTCTATTCTGTCAATTAAATTTGGGCATCCTGGAGCAATGTTAAATTCTTTCCCCGCTTTCCATATTATATCCCAAATTTTTTCTCCCATTTCATTTTTGTCGAAGTAATCTTCAAAGCATTTAAAATAAATCTCAAATCCATCTTGTTTGCTGTATCCTGATCTTGCAATAACTTGTTTAGTTCCTAAAAAATCAAATATTCTAAAATTAAAAAATTTTAATTTTCTAATATCTTCTCCAAATATTGATGCCATCAAATCTTCAGACTTTGGACCTTGTACTGCAAGAGGATATACATCTGGTTCTGTTATGCTCACATTTAGATTTAAACCAACTGCAATACCTTTTGCCCAAAGCAATACATCAGAATCTGCTATTGAAATCCAAAACATATCATCATCTAACTTTAACAACACTGGATCATTTATCATTCCAGCATTTTCATCTATCATAGGAATATAAAGACATTTTCCAGTCTCCATATTTTTTAAAGATCTTGGCGTCATTTTTTGTACTAATAAACTAGCGTCTGGACCTGATATCTGAACTTGTCTTTGACAAGAAACATCCCATAGCTGAACATGCTCATTTAAATGCCAATAATCATCCTCAACAGATTTCTGAAATCTTTTTGGTAAGAGCATATGATTTACAACAGTAAAATCAGTTACACCACATTCTTCAACTCTCTTGGTGTAAGGAGTTCTTCTTATTCTCCTAGACATATTTAGTTTTGTACTAATTTTGCTTTGTATCAACGAAGCCATATATTATTTTGACCACCAAACTGTATAGCTGTTAGGAGAAATTATTATTGGCAAGTGATAATTTTTTTTATTATCAGTCATTTTAAATTTTACGACTATTTCACCCACAATTTTTTTCTTTTTAAAGTATCTTTTAATATCACAAATCATTTCATAATCGCATTTACAATCTTTTTTGCTAAGATTGAAATACTGATTAATCCTACCATTTCCATCAGTCTTTGTATTCAAAAAAAGCTTTTTTAATTTTGAGGATTGTATTTGATAAATCTTTACTTTGACGTTACTTGCATGAGTTCCATCAGAACCATTCAATAAATGTGAGCTAAATTTTGCCATTTTACTCTATTGAAGATTTCTCTCTCTTGCTGGCCACAGCAGCAACAATTGGACTTAATACTGGTTTAGCTTTTACATTTACACAAGCAGTTTTACCACTCGCAATAGCTCTTTTTAATGCTGGACCCAATTCTTCTCTTTTCGTTACTAATTCTCCATGACCCCCAAAACCTTCAAATATACTGTGGAAAGGTATATCTCTAAAATCTGTTGCAACTCTTTTTCCGCTTTCAAATAGCCTTTCTTGTTGTTGACCAATTGATGCTAAGCCACCATTATTGTCAATAACAACAACGATTGGTTTCTTTTCAAAAAATGCAGTTTCTATAGACATGCCTCCTGATAAAAAGGCACCATCTCCACTAATTAAAATTACATTCGATTTAGGGTTATTATTTTTTGCAGACAATGCAAATGATACACCAACACCCAGCATACTAAATGTGCCAGGATGTAAAATTCCACCCAATTTTTTTCCTTGAGCTCCAGCTAAATTTATTGCGATCTCCGACCAGAAATGAGTATTTCCTCCATCAATTACAAGCCAATCTTTCTCATTCATTGCGTCTTGAACATCTAACGCTAATTGTAGCGGATGAATTTTTCCACCATTTTTTTTGGCTTTATCCGCTTCAATTTTTAAATCATTTAAAGATTTATCCACCCAATCTTTTTTTCTATTTTTATT
>CACIGO010000002.1:0-97722 GCA_902586225.1 uncultured Pelagibacteraceae bacterium | reverse complement strand
CTAGACTTGTGAGGTTTAGAAAAAAAATATCTACGGAAAAAAGAAAACAATATATGGACCAAACTTATTGGGGAAAACCAGTTACAGGTTTTGGAGATATAAATGGAAAAATAATGATTGTTGGTCTAGCACCAGCTGCTCATGGTGGAACAAGAACAGGCAGAGTATTTACAGGCGATAAATCATCGGACTTTTTATATAAATGTTTACACAATGTAAAAATTGCCAATCAAAGCAATTCAGATCATATAAATGATGGATTGAAAATAAAAAATACTTTCATAACTCCAGCTTTAAAGTGTGTTCCTCCAGGAGATAAGCCGTTAAATGATGAGTTAAAAAATTGTTTTGGTTATTTTAAATCTGAATTTGAAATACTTAAAAATCTCAAAATTGTTGTAGCTCTAGGTAAAATTGCCTTTGATACTTGCGTAAAATTTTATAGAGAAAATTTTGACTACACTGAAAGAGTAAAATTTGGTCATGGAACATATTATAAATTACCTAACAATGTATTGTTAATGGGGTGTTATCATCCAAGTCCAAGAAATGTAAATACTGGACGAATAAATGAAAAACAAATGACTAAACTATTTAAAAAAGTAAAAGAACTAGTTTAATTTGTTAATAAGTGCTACTGGAAGTTTTACTGGTTTTCCCAACTTATTTAGAGATACTAATTTAATCTCTGCATCACATAAAGTATCTGATTTTCTTTTAATTACTTGTGACATTGTAATTGTAGTCAAAGTATTAGATTTTATTTTTGTGAAAACGGTAATTTTATCCTCAAATTTAGCTGGTTTTTTAAAATCTACGTTGCAAGTTTTTACTGCTATTAAAACATTATGTTTATCTAATAACTTTTTATTCGAATATCCCAAGGAATAAATAAGCTCAGATCTTGCTCTTTCAAAGTACTTTAAATAATTTGCGTGGTAAACTATTCCACCAAAATCAGTATCCTCATAGTATACTTTTAAATTATACTTAAATACTTTCATCAATTGATATTAATAAAATTTATTGAGAAGAAAAATAGATATTTTGATAGTAAGTAATTGATTTTTTCTTTGAATTATCTGTATCTGACATGATCGCTATACCATCTAGCTCATTAACATCTAAATTATGGAATTTTTTGAAATCTTCTTTAACGTTTGCTTTGACAGTTACCCATTCATTTAAATTTGTTTTGGTAGTAGCAAGGACATTATCTATGGACTTTTTAGTATATGGGCTTGGAAAGTTGCTTCCAACTTCTTGATTGCTTGAAAAAACATAATTTATTGCTCTATTGGATAAAGGTGTTGCTCCAGTTTTTTTAATGACGAATACTCTTCCTGCAAAGTCATGACCCTTTTTAGCTGTCTCATCTATCCCTGGTATGTCTTTCTCAATTTTCCAAGTAATATTTATGAAAGGTGTTTTATTTAGATCAATTTTAATCTCCTTACCTAGGCCAGAAGCAGCATTATCAGCAATAGCTTTAAGGTAATTACCATTTTCATCAGAGCCAACAGAATATTCAGTTTTATTATCTGCCCCTCTTACTTTTCTCACAGTTAATTCTGATAATTCTTTGTCTGTAAACTCAAATACTTTTACTTCCTCGGCATACAATATTGTTTGTAACAATGCAGTAACTAAAATTAATTTAAATAAAAATCTAAACATGTCCTCTCTATATAAAAGATAAAATAATTTTCAAATTCAAAATTTTGACATTATTTAAACATGCATAAATCATTATTGTTCTCTACTTAGATGATATGAAGTTGGCAGTTCTTTTTGGTTTGATGATTTATTGGTCTATAATTATAACTGCGCCTGTAATTTCAAAAAATTCTGAAAAATTTGGAGAAAAAAAGGTATTATTACCTCTTAAAAAACCAAGAATTTAAGGCAGAAGCACTATCTTAGGGGCTGAACAGGTTCCATCATGAATTTCTTTAAAAGCTCCCCAACCATCTTTAAGATTTCTATACTCAATCCACTCTATCTTGCCTAGTTTGTTATTAGTTAAAATATCAATAGTTTCTCCAAACTCTTTATTTGTATAACAATAAGTCCCAATAAAAGTGACTTCTTGAAGAGTTGCTTTTCTAAAATTAAAAGATCCAGCAGGCTGGGTTAGTCCGATATGAACTATTATTCCTCCTGGTTTTACAACACTGATTGCCTGCTGTCGTGAAACTTCAAGTCCAACAGTATCAAAAACTAGATCAAAGCTGCTCTCTTTAATATCTTTATGATCTGGTGATACTGTTTTTGCATCTACATATTTAGAGCATTCATTTAGTCTTTTTTGATTAGGATCAGAAATTGTCAAATTAGTATTTCCCTGGATTTTGGATAAAATTAATGCACATAATAGCCCAATTGCTCCACCACCCTGAACAAGAGTTCTACATTCATTTAATGGTTTTTTTGATGCTTCTACTGCTAATAATACTGCATGATATGAGACTGCTGTTGGTTCTGCAACTGCAGCCTCTTTTACATCAAGCTTTTCAGGAACTTTGAAAATATTATGATCTGGAACTGTTATAAGTTCAGCAAATGCACCTTGCCTTTCGTAAGGTCTATTCATTCCTAAAAGAACTCTATCTGGACATAAATGTTCTCTTCCGCTCTTGCAGTATTCACAATTTCTACAAGTTATTAATGGATTAAGAACTGAAATTTGATCTTTAAGCTTACCGTTAATTATTTGACCACTAACTTCATGACCTAAAATTAATGGTGGAATTCTTCTCTCGTCTTTTCCGTGGTAAGCATGCATATCTGAGCCACAGATACCTGATGCATGAACTTTAAGAATACTTTCTCCAGGTTTTTCAGAAGGTTCTTTTTCCTCCCTAAATTCCATTTCTTCTACACCAGTATAAACAAGCGCTTTCATTATTATTTATTATTCAATAAATAATATACTAAATAAGATGCGAATGCTCCAATAATCCATCCAAAAGATTGATATTGTATTAAATTTTCATTTAGCAAAGATGATAAAGAAAATATTGATCCAATTAACAGAGCATACAATGCTTTGAGGTTCCAACCGTTACTGTAAATATATTCTGTATTTTCTTTAGGATAAAAAAGCTCTTTGTGATTAATTTGTTGTTTTTTAAACAAATAATAATCTGCAACCAATACTCCAAAAATTGGACCAAAAGTCGTAGCTACAGCTTCAACAAATATCAAAACATTAGCTTTACTAAAAATTGAAAGCCAAAATGTTGAAATAATTAATCCAATAATTGATATTACAATTCCTGTTTTTTTTAACGTTAAAGAGTTCGGGAAAAAATTTATCAATGTATTTTGCGAAGGAATATAATTTGCTATCAAATTAGTTGATAACGAAGAGATAATAATAAATATCAAACAAAAGAAAGTTAGAAAATTATTATTAAATTTTCCAACTATATCATTTGGATTAGTAAGTAGACTTGAAGCATTTAAACCTTTACTGGTAAGAATGATATCTGAACCTAATGTGATTAATACCGAGAAAAAAGAAAAGAATATTAAATTTAATATTATACTTAAGTTACCTTTGGTCATCTCTTTATAATTCATTGAGTATCTAGAAAAATCACCAAATGTGAGGAGAACTATAGCAAAATAAGCAAATAAAGTTCCTGTGATTGAAATTATTGGAGCAATATTTGACTGAATTGCAAAATTGCTAAAGACTAAGCTTAGTTTTATTCCATTTAGGAGTTCATTGTAATACTCAGATAAAATAACAATTAATAAAACAGATAGCCCTAAATATATTGAAAGACCTGAAAAATTAATAAATGATTTTAGAAAATTCTGTCCTTTTGTAAAAAGAATGTATTGAAATATTAATGTTAAGAATAAACAAACCCAATCAATTAAATTCAAGCCAAAAAAGAATAATAAAAATATTTCATTCTGCAAAAGTTGATTATCAATTTTAAATATGATGATCCTTGCAATATAACCTAGTGATTTTGATATAAAAAATGTTTGTACACCAAACATGAATAAGCCAACTAATCCTCTGATCATCCCTATATATCTGGCACCAGTAAAACCCATTGAAAGTCTAAGAATTGTTGGAAAACTTAATCCGCTACTTTGAGAAATTTTTCCAATGATGTTAGCAAAAAAGAATACTAATAATCCTGCTAGTAATGATCCTGTTAAGACAACAAAAAAATTTAGATCATAGAATAAATATAAAGCTGATATTAAAGAGAACCCAACTATTGTTTGAATATTTATCGCCCAAAAGTTAAAATAATTCTTCCAACTCCAGTCTCTATTATTAGGATTTATTGAAACTAGTTCCCAATTTCTGAGTTGAAATTTTTCGCTTTGATTCACTTAAATGATATTAATCAATTATTTACTGCTGTCCATATAAGAGAGTTGGCAACCACAGTACTATTTTTGGATACGCTATGATTATAATTAATCCAATTATCTGTAATACCATGAACTGCATCATTCCAAGATAAATATCTTTTAAATCCCAACTTGGAACTACTCCTTTTAAAAAATAAGCAGATAACGCTACAGGGGGTGAGAGCCAGGCGGTTTGCAAATTAACAGCAACAAGAATTGCAAACCAAGTTAAATTAAATCCTAATGCTTCAACTAATGGTAAAATAATAGGAACAACTATCATAACAATAGGTACCCACTCTAGTGGCCATCCTAAAAGAAAAATCATAATCATGATTATTCCTAAGATTAAATATTTATTCATCTCAAGTGATAATAGAAAATCTGTTAAAACCATTGGGGTTCCTAATCTTGCAAACACTGCTCCGAAGAAATTAGAAGCAGCAACTAAAACCATAATTAATGCAGAAATCTCTAGAGTTTTAACTAAAGCATCTTGTAATTTTTTTAATGTTAATTTTCTGTAAGCTAAAGAAAGCAATAATGCACCACCTGCTCCACATCCTGCAGCCTCTGTTGGTGTAGCAAATCCAAATAGAATACTACCTAATGCAGCAAATACTAAAGCAGCAGGTGGAACTAATCCTAAAAAAAATTCTAGCCATAATTTTTTTAAATCTGTTGTTCTTAATTCTTCTGGTATGGGTGGACCTAATTTCGGGTTCATCATACATCTGAATGTAGTGTATGCAGCATATAAGCATGCCAATAATATTCCCGGAACAATTGCTGCAGCAAATAAATCAGTTACGGGAATTTCCATAATTGGACCCATAACTACAAGCATAATACTTGGAGGAATTAAAATACCCAAAGTTCCTCCAGCAGTGATAGTACCAGCAGCTAATTTTACATCATAGTTCGATCTATTCATTGATTTTGCAGCCATAATTCCAAGAATTGTAACTGATGCACCAACTATTCCTGTTGCAGCTGCGAATATTACCGAAACAAATAAAACTGCATAATATAAAGAGCCTCTAACTCTTGCCAACATCATTTGGAAAGCTGAGAATAGTCTCTCCATTAAACCTGCTTGTTCCATCATTATTCCCATAAATACAAATAAGGGGACAGCGGCGAGAGTTTGTTCGGTCATCACCATAGAAAATTGTAGTGTCATTAAATAGAAAACTAATTTCCCAAAACCTAAATAACCAAAAACGAAACCTAAAAAAATAAGAGTGAATGAAATTGGAAATCCTATAAATATTGCAAACAACATCACACCAATAAGTATGAAACCTAAAATTGCAGGATCTATTAAATGTGAAAGCATTAACTACCTGGCCATTTACCTTTGACGGCTGCGTAATAACTTTTAAAAAGTTCTGAAACACCTTGAATAAGAAGAAAAACAATTCCAATCCATAGACATGATTTAATCGGCCACATATATGGCATCCATGTTGTATCCATCCCTCTTTCGTTTCTCATTATACTTTCTTGGACAAAGCCTGTTGTCATATACAAAAAAACTATCAATCCTGGAAAATAAAATAATAAGTAAAGCCAAAAATCTATTCTGCCTTGAGTTTTAACTTTGAAATTTCTGTATAAAAAATCTGCTCTAATATGAACACCTTTTGAAAGAGCGTAACCCGCTCCTAACATGAACAAGGCTCCATAAAAAAATCTGCTCATATCATAAGCCCAGATTGTAGGAGCTAAAAATAATTTTCTTGCTAAAACTTCATAAACCATACCAAGCATTAGTGGGATTGTAATCCAGCAAACTATGTTTCCTATTAATTTACTAAATCTGTCTATATTAACTATAGTTTTAGCCATCCAAGTTGGCATATCATCAGGCATCTTTCCAGATCCTGATCGCCTTTCGGCTATCATTTCATCTGAAATATCTAACTTTGGATTATCCGACATATAATTTTTTGAAAAAAAAAGCGGGCTTATAAAAGCCCGCTTAATAACTTAATTTATTTCTTCAACGAATTAGCATAAGCCATTCCTAGCTTAGCATTCGATGTTTGTGCACCAGACCAGAATGGTACAGCAGTATTAGCAAAGCTTATCATTGAGTCATAAACTTCTTTAAAGAATGCGTTTTCTTTTGCATTTTTCTCTAAAGTTGCTTTCGCTGCAGCCATATAAGCTGGGAAATAATCTGCTGGTGTATCTTCAAGTATCACACCATGATTTTCAGTTAGATCTTTAAGTGCTAATCCATTAGTGTTGATTCTATAAGCTAAAGCTCTCATCAACGATGCATCAGCAGCCATCTTCATTGAAAATTTCTCATGGTCAGTGAACTTATCGTAAGTGCTTTTGTTTAAGTAAAAGTCAGCATTTACGACTACTTGGTGTAAACCTTGTAGATAGTAGTGTTTTAATACTTTATGTATACCAAACACTTTATCTGGTTGAGGACAACACCACTCAGCAGCATCAATAGTTCCTGCTTCCAATGCTGGAAGAATATCTCCACCACCCATTGCAACTGAAGCTATTCCAATGTCTTTATAAGTTTGACCTGGAATTCCTGGAGGAGTTCTGAACTTAAATGTTCTAAAATCATCCATATCTTTGATTTTTCTCGGGAACCATCCTAAAGCTTCTGGACCAACTGGTTGAAGCATGAAACCTTTAATGTCTCTTTTCATTTCTCCCCAAAGTCTGTCATATAGTTGTTCTCCACCACCATATAAAAACCATGATAAGAATGCGATGTTATCAATTCCTACACCACCACCTGCTACTGGCGAACCAAATAACATAGCAGCTGGATGTTCTCCAGACCAATAGTGTGTCCAAGCAAATCCGCAATCAATCAAACCTTTATCAACAGCATCAAGAGTTTCTTTAACTCCAACTACTGTTCCTGCTGGCATAATTTCAAATTTTAGAGATCCACCTGTTAGTTTTGTTACGTTGTCAGTAAAGTCTTTTAACATTACCGCTTCATCACCTTTAGCGCTAATAACCGTCTGACACTTTAATGTTTTTGCAGCATTCGCATTTGAAATAAATCCAAATACTAAGAACGCAGCAAACAACGCTGAAACGATTTTTTTCATTATATCCCTCTCTTTTTATTTATAATGTGAAGATCCTCTCAAAAATCAAAGCTACATACAAGTGTCATTTCGACGTTTTTATGAGAAAAATGTTTAAAATCATTAAATATTCATTAAAGATTATTTATAAAAAATATGGATAAATTTGATTACATAATTATTGGTGCAGGATCCGCAGGCTGTGTCTTGGCTAATAGATTAACAGCAAACCCTGATACTAAAGTACTTTTACTCGAAGCTGGCGGTAAAGATACCAATCCTTGGATCCATATTCCAGGTGGTTATTTTAAAACTATGCACAATCCAGATACCGATTGGTGTTTTAATACTGAAAAAGAACCAAACTGCGATAACAGGCAAATGGTTTATCCAAGAGGAAAAACATTAGGTGGAAGCTCATCTATTAATGGAATGCTCTATATTAGAGGTCAATCGAATGATTATAATTATTGGAGACAATTAGGTAATGTTGGTTGGTCATGGGATGATGTTCTGCCCTACTTTAAAAAATCTGAAAATTTTCAATTTGGAGAAAATGAGTTTCATGGTTCTGGAGGACCAATTGCAGTCGAGAAAATTAGAGCAACATTTAAAGTTCTCGATCTATTTTTAGAGGCTGCTGAAGAACATGGTTACAAAAGAACTGATGATTTTAACAACGGTGATAATGAAGGAATGGGATATTTTCCGTTCACAATTAAAAATGGCTTTAGATGTAGTACAGCTGTAGGTTATTTAAATCCAGTTAAGAGTAGAAAAAATTTAAAAATTATTACTAAGGCTCACATTAAAAATATAGAATTTGAGAATAAAAAAGCAAAAAAAGTAAATTATTGGATAGATGGAAAAGAATTTTCTGTTGAGACTAATAAAGAAATTATACTAAGCGCAGGTACAATTGGTTCGCCTCATATATTACAGGCATCAGGAATTGGACCTGGAGAACTTCTAAAAGAAAACAACATTAATGTTTTAAAAGATCATCAAGGTGTTGGAAGAAATCTAACTGATCATTTAATGCTAAGACCAGTTTATAAGATTAAAAATTTAGAAACTTTAAATGATATTTATTACAGCTTTACTAAAAAAATGTTATCTGGTTTGAAGTTTCTTTTCTTAAGAAAAGGACCTTTAACAGTTGGTGCTAGTTATGTTTGTGGTTTTGTTAAAAGTGATGAACATTTAGAAACTCCAAATCTTCAATTTCATATTTCACCAGCAAGTACCGATCTTTTAGGAAAATCAGCTTTACATAAATTTCCAGCGTTCACTCCAACAATTACAAATGTAAGACCAACGAGTAGAGGGTCTATTGAATTAAAATCTCCTGACACCAGAGTTTCACCAAAAATAAAAATGAATTATTTATCAACTGATGAAGATCGTGAGATTGCTGGAAAAGCATTAAAGATTGTAAGAAAAATTGTTATGGAGTCTAAAGCTTATAAAGATTATCAACCTGAAGAGCTTAGACCGGGAATCAATATTACTGATAATGAAGAATTAGCAACAGAAGCTGGAAAATTTGCGAATACTATTTTCCATCCAGTAAGCACATGTAGAATGGGTAAAGATGAAAATGCTGTTGTTAATGATCGATTAGTCGCTCACGGACTAGAAAATTTAAGGGTTGTAGATGCCTCTGTTATGCCTCATATCACATCAGGAAATACAAATGCACCGACAATAATGATTGCGGAAAAAGCAGCTGATATGATAATTGAGGATAGTAGAAGATGACCGAACAAATAGTAATTTTTTTTCAAATAGTTTTTATCGATTTAGTTTTAGCAGGAGATAATGCAATTATAATTGGAATGGTTGCATCTCAATTCCCAACCGAGCAAAGAAAAAAAATTATTTTTTGGGGAATTGGAGCTGCTGTAGTTTTAAGAATTATATTTACACTAATAACTGCTTATCTATTACAAATCACAGGACTTAGACTTATTGGAGGAATTTTACTTCTTTATATATGTTACAGACTTTACGTGGATGTAATAAAAATGAATGGTAATGCTGAAGAAAATGTAAAAAAAGTAGATAACAGTTCATTCATGAAAGCTATAACAACTGTAATCCTTGCAGATGTAACAATGAGTTTAGATAATGTATTAGGAGTAGCAGGTGCAGCTAGAGATCACTACATGTTATTGATATTTGGTCTTGTTTTATCAATAGTTTTAATGGCTACTGCAGCAACATTGATATCTGGCTGGATTAAAAAGTATAAATGGATAGGATGGGTTGGATTATTAGCAATATTATTTGTTGCAATAGAGCTAATATATACAGACGTAAAATTATTTTTATAAATGTATTTAAAAAAAATTAATTTAAAAAATAAAGTTGCTTTAGTAACAGGTGCAGGAAAAGGTATTGGTAGAGCATGCTCTATTGCTCTTGCAGAAGCTGGCGCAACTATAATTGGAGTGAGCCGAACGGCTTCTGATCTTGATAAGCTTCAAAAAGATATAAAAAAAGTTAAAGGAAAATTAACTAAAATAACTTGCGATATTATGGATTATGAAGATTTTTCCTCTAAATTAAAAAAAATAAAGAAAGTAGATATACTTGTAAATAACGCAGGTACAAACATTCCTGAGCCTTTTGAAAAAATAAAACAAAAAAGCATGAACTATCTTGTGGATTTAAATATGAAAGCAGCATTCAATGTTGCACAATTAGTAGTACTAAAAATGTTAAAAAATAAAAAAAAAGGTGGTTCTATAATTAATATGTCCTCACAATTAGGGCATGTTGGTATGTCGGGTAGAAATATTTATAACATGACAAAATTTGGAATTGAGGGATTAACAAAAGGAATGGGTGTTGAACTTGCAACAAAAAATATCAGAGTAAACACTGTTGCACCTACATTTGTTGAAACTCCGATGGTTAAAAAATTCTTTAAAAACAAAAAATTTAAGCAGCTTGCTTTAAGTAATATTCCAATGGGAAAAGTTGCAACAGAGTCTGATGTAGCTACAGCAGTATGTTTTTTAGCTTCTGATGCAGCGAGTATGATAACTGGTACATCAATTGTAATTGATGGGGGTTGGACAGCAAAATAATGATAAAATTGTTGCTTATTTTAGCAATTATATTTTCTACACACTCTCATGCTTTAGAGTTTCAAGGTAAATTTTTACAAGGACATTTTATTTTAGGTAAAGCAGAAGCTGGATCAAAGGTATTTGTGGATAAAACACAAGTTAAAGTATCTGATGATGGATATTTTGTATTTGGTATTGATAGAGATCGAAAATTTGATGTAGCTATTACTGAAATAAGTAACGGTAAAAAAAATAAAGTTATAAAAAAAGTTTTTAAGAGAAAATATAATATTCAAAGAATAGATGGTCTGCCTGAAAATAAAGTTACACCACCAGAGTCTGTTTATAAAAGAATTAAAGAAGAAAATGGGAGAATTGGAAAAGCAAGAGCCATTAATTCAGATTTAACTTTCTTTACTGAACAATTTATTATGCCGGTTAAAGGAATAATTAGTGGAGTTTACGGTAGCCAAAGAATTCTTAATGGCAAACCTAAATGGCCTCACTATGGAATTGATATTGCAGCTAAACAAGGAACTAAAATTAAATCATCTGGAACTGGAATAGTGACTATGGCAGAAGATGATCTTTATTATACGGGTGGTACTGTAATAATGGACCACGGACATGGAATTTCAACGATATATTCACATTTAGAAAATGTAATGGTTAAAGTTGGTGATGAAGTTAAACAAGGAGAAATTATTGGAACTGTTGGATCTACTGGTAGATCTACCGGGCCTCATTTAGATTTTAGGATAAATTGGTTTCAAACTAGACTTGATCCTATGAGCATTCTTCAATAAGTTCTGGCTATGAAAAATGAAATTGAACGTATCGCTGGAAGACTTGTAAAAGCTTATAACACAAATACAGTCATCAATCCTATCCCAGTAAAATATTGTAAAAATATTAATTTAGCCAACAAACTTAGAAAATTGTGTGAAGATCAAATTAAAGATGAAACAATTGGAATAAAAGCTGGTGGAACTGGAATTCAAGCTTTAAAAAAATTAAAAGAAAAAGAACCTTTTACAGCAAAAGTATTTAAAAAAAGATTAGTTAAATCCGGTCAAAAAGTAAAAATAAACCAACACACTAAAGGTATAGAGGTTGAAGTTTATTATTTTATTAAGAAATCTTTCTTTGATTTTAAAGGAAAAGTCACAAAATCAAATGTCACTAAATTTATTAAATTTATGGGGCCTTGTTTTGAAATAGTTGGATTTAGACAAAGAAATAAAAAATTTACATATTTAGGAGACATTTGTGGGGATTTTGGATTTAACATCAAATTTGTTGTTGGAAGAAAAACAAAATTTAAAAAATTAAACTTAAATAATTTAAAAACATCACTAGTTAGTAAGAAAAATGGAGTAAAAGTAAATGGTAATACAAATATTGTTTATATTAACCCATTAAATTCTTTAAGATTTGTTTTAAATAAAGTTAAGAAAGAAAAGATAAAATTAAATAAAGATTTTTATGTTTTCACAGGTTCAACTGTGGGAGTAGTTCCATTTAAAGGAAAAGGATTATACAAAGGAACAGTTGATAAAATCGGTTCTGTTAGTGTTAACATTCGTTAATGGGTCTTCATTTTAGTAAAGAAGAATTCTCAAATAGAAAAGAAAAGACACTGAACTCTATGAAAAATGAGGGTGTAGATGCTCTTATTATGTTTAGACAAGAGTCTATGTATTGGCTTACTGGTTACGACACTTTTGGATATGTTTTTTTTCAAGCATTAGTTTTAGATCAAAAAGGCAATGTAATATTATTAACTAGAGCTCCCGATTTAAGACAAGCTCAAAACACATCCAATATAAGTGATATAAGAATTTGGGTTGATAAAGATGGTGCCAATCCTGCTGATGATCTCAAAATAATTTTAGATGATTTAAATTTAAAAGGAAAAAAAATTGGTGTCGAATATGAAGCATACGGTCTTACAGGAAGAAATGCATTAAGACTTAACACAGTATTACAAAACTATTGCTCAATCGAAGATAAATCAGAACTAATTACAAAATTAAGAGTAATTAAATCTGATGAAGAAATTAGTTATGTTAAAAAAGCAGCAAATTTAGCTGACAAGGCTTTGGATGAAGTTTGGAAGTATGCAAAAGCAGGAGTAAGTGAGTCTAAAATTTTAGCTGAAATGAACAGAGTTATATTTGAGGGAGGTGGGGATTATCCTGCAAATGAATTTATTATAGGGTCTGGGAAAAATGCCCTACTCTGTCGATATCAAGCAGAAAAACAAATACTTAATAATCAAGATCAGTTAACTATTGAATGGGCTGGAACTTATAGGCACTATCATTCAGCGATGTTTAGAACAATACCCATAGGAAAAGCAGATCCGAAACATCATAAAATGCATGAAGCATGCGTTGAGGCTCTTACAAATTGTGAAAATAAATTAAAGCCTGGAAATAAAATTGGAGAAGTTTTTGATGTTCATGCAAAAACTTTTGATGATCATGGATTTAAAAATTCAAGAATGAATGCATGTGGGTACTCATTAGGAGCAACATTTTCTCCAAACTGGATGGATTGGCCAATGTTATACACAGGAAATCCATATGTGATTCAGCCAGGAAATGTATTCTTTATACATATGATATTGATGGACTCTGAAAATCAATTAGCAATGAATTTAGGCGAAACATATCTTGTTACTGAAAAAGGTAATGAAAGATTAGGAAAAAAAAAACTAGATTTAATGGTTTTATAAAATTTAATTTATTTTTTTAAATAAGTCTTGTGCACTTAACCACCCGTTTTCTAATCTTGGTCCTCCAAAATAATCACCACATAAACCTAATTTTAAAGACTTATTCCATAAAGATAATTGTTTAAGTGGCTTTGAATTAGAAGAATACATCCAGCCATGAATTCTAGATTGATGAATTTTTTTGATTTTTAACTTTGTTAATTTTTCAAATTTTTTAACTAGTTGATTTGTGTAGTATTTTCTTTTGTTTCTATAATCTTTAGTGAATTTATTTCCATATTTGTATGTGCTTTGAAGTGTCCATAAATCATACTTAAATTTAAATCTTTTCTTACTATTTTCGTATGCAGCCCAACCAAGCATTTCATCATTAAAAAAGTAACTACTATTAGATTGTTTAAGCTTATTTGTAACAATCATAACTGTTAAATTGGCATCCATTTTAACTTTTTGATTTAAATAGGATTTATTTAAATATCTTTGTCCTAATTTCTTACTTTGAGGAAATGGGCAAGTCATAATAAGATTTTTACATTTTTGTTTAACTCCATTTTTAAATGTTAATTCCCAATAGTCGTTTAATCTCTTTATATTTATAAGTTCATGTTCAAAATTACATTTAATTTTCTTTAATAAATGTTTGCTAATAGAGTTGTTTCCTTTTGTTCCAATTAATTTTATATGATTTTTAATTTCTTTGACTGTTTTATGCAGAAACAAATGATTTCCTCCCCACCTTTTTAAAACTCTTTTTTTAATAAGTTGATTAGTAAAGGTTTTAAATTTTGAAGATTTCGGAGAGATATATTGAAGCCCGTGATCAAATCCGACTTTATCTTTATATTTTTTAAAAGAGCTTCTGCCACCAAAACCCCTTGCTTTGTCATAAACTGCAACGGAACATTTTTTATTTAATAAGTTTGCTATCGTTGATCCAGAAATTCCTGATCCTATGATGCAAAAATCAAGCATGATTTGTAACTTGATTAATTAACAAAGATACTCAAGTGCTTTAAGTATTCCACCTTTTTTATAAGGTATTTTGGATTTCATTAAACCCATTTCAACACCTGCCAATGTTCCAGCTAACATTAGTTCGTTAAAATCACCTAAGTGGCCAATTCTAAAAATTTTGCCCGCAACTTTTGCAAGTCCAGTTCCTAATGACATGTTGTAATGATCTAAAATAGTTTTTCTTAAAAAATCTGCATCATGACCGTCTGGAACCATTACTGCTGTTAATGAATCTGAGTATTCTTCAGGGTTTTTGCAAAGTATTTCTAATCCCCAAGAGTTGACTGCAACTCTTGTAGCTTCTGCAAATCTTTTGTGTCTTTTGAAAACATTATCTAAACCCTCTTCTGTAAGCATATTGATTGCTTCATCTAAACCGTAAAATAAATTTGTGGCTGGTGTATAAGGAAAGTAACCTTTCTTATTATTTTCTAACATCGGTCCCCAATCCCAATATGATTTTGGTAATTCAGATGTCTTATATGCCTCTAAAGCTTTAGAACTTATTGAGTTAAAAGAAAGTCCTGGTGGTAATAGTAATCCTTTTTGAGAACCACCAACAGTTACATCAACTTTCCACTCTTCATGTCTATAATCAATAGAGCCTAATGAAGATATCGTATCAACAAATAATAAAGCTGGATGTTCCGCATTATCCATAGCTTTTCTAATTTCTCCAATTCTACTTGTAACACCAGTAGAAGTTTCATTATGTACAGCGCAAACGGCTTTAATTTTTTTATCTTTGTCTTCTTTTAGTTTTTGTTCAACGATGTTTGGATCAACACCTGTTCTCCAATCACCTTCAACAAAGTCTACTTCAATTTTAAATTTTTGAGCAATATCCCACCAAAGAGTTGAGAAATGTCCAGTTTCGAACATCAAGATTTTATCTCCAGCACTTAAAGTGTTTACAAGTGCAGCTTCCCAAGCTCCTGTTCCTGAAGCTGGAAAAATTATTACAGGTTCTGAAGTTTTAAAAATTAATTTTATTCGGTCTAAAACTCTTAATCCTAATTCAGCAAAGTCTGGTCCTCTATGATCTATAGTTGGATAATCCATAGCCCTTAGAACTCTATCTGGAACGTTTGTCGGTCCTGGAATTTGTAAAAAATGACGACCAGGTCTTATATTATTTGAAATTGCCATACCGCTGTATATGCTAAAGAAATTATATAAGCAAATTTATAATGTATGACAAAAAGTAGTAATTTAATTGATAGCTTAGAGGTTTATGTTCTTAATAATCCAGATGAAGTAAAACCACATTGGGTTAGTCACTTTATCGTACCAACAGCTAACGAACTTTTAATTAAAATTAAAACTAAAGAGGGTCATTCAGGATTTGGTTTAGCAACAAGCTATACTGATATTGCTCCTATCATCAAACCATTTTCAAATGGCTTACAAGATTTAATAATTGGAGAAGATCCATTTTGCCCAGAAAAAATTTATGAAAAAATTTTCAAATTAACTGACACTCGAACCAGTAGCGAAAAAGGTTGGAGCAGAGAAGCATTAATCAGAATTTCAGCAGCTTTAGATATTGCTTGTTGGGATTTGATAGGAAAAGCTTCAAACATCCCGTTGTATAAATTATTTGGTGGATACAGAAATAAAATTCCCGTTTATGTAACATGTGCTTACTACAGAGATGGTAAAGATGAAAAAGAACTAAGAGATGAAATCAAAAAATTAATAAATATTGGTCATCAAAGTTTTAAAGTTAAAGTTGGGGGACTTAGTATCAAAGAAGATGCTAAGAGATTAGAGATTATTAGAGATGAAATTGGAGATCAAAAAGGTTTAATGATTGATGTCAATAGAGCATGGGATCTAAAAACTGCAACTGAAGGTGTAAAAGAATTTGAGAGATTTAATCCTACGTGGATTGAAGAACCTGTTAGATGGGAAGATGACAGAAGGACTTTAAAACTTTTATCAAAACAAACTAAAATTCCATTATCAGGTGGTGAAAGTGAAATAACTATTTATGGATGCAGGTCCATGATTGAAGAAGATGCAATACAAATTTTACAATTTGATTGCACAATGTTTGGTGGTTTTACTAATGGAAAAAAACTTTCTGCACTGTGTGAATTAAATCATATAGATGTAGCACCACATCATGATTGTTATATTCATGCTCCATTAGTAGCATCAACTCCAGCTGGAAGAATAGTTGAGTCATTTGATGATGAAAGAGATCCTTTGCAGGCTCAATTATTTGAAAATCCACATAAAATGAGTGATGGATGGATACATTTAAATGAAAAACCTGGTTTAGGTTTAGAGATTTCAGAGGCCGCGTTAAAAAAGTTCGGCAAACTGGTTTACAAAAATAAATAAACCTTTAATTAAGTTTTATGCGGTTTAATTCAGATCAGATACAAAAAATTGGTAAAGAAATTAGTAATAAAGTTGATGGAAAAACTTTATTCGATGAATTCTCACGTGGAAGATACAGTACCGATGCTTCTGTATATCAAATTAAACCTCTTGGTGTAGTTCTTCCAAAAGATACTAATGATGTTTTAAGTATAATGGAGTATTCACAAAAGAATTCTGTACCTCTATTAGCTAGAGGAGGTGGAAGTTCTCAATGTGGCCAGACTGTTGGAGAGAGTGTTGTACTCGATTACAGCAAACATCAAAATAAAATTTTAGAACTTAATGTTGAAGAAAAATATGTATGGGTTCAACCAGGTGTCGTATTAGATCATCTAAATGCTTATTTAAAGCCTCACGGTCTTTGGTTTCCAGTAGACGTTTCAACAAGTAGTAGAGCTACAATTGGAGGAATGTCAGCTAACAATTCCTGTGGATCAAGATCTTTATATTATGGCAACATGGTTCATAACGTATTAGCTATTGAAGCAATATTGGATGATGGCTCTATATTTAATTTTGATCAAATAAATAAGAATTATTTAGCTACAAAGAACAACCAAGACAGACTTTATAAAATAATAGATAAATTCATAGATGTGAGACAACAGGTTGGAGGCGAAATTGATGCTAATTGGCCAACAACACAAAGAAGAGTTGGAGGATATAATATCGACTTAATTGATCCAGAAGGATTTAATTCATCCAATCTTCTTGTTGGTTCTGAAGGAACATTATCTTTATTCAATAAAATAAAATTGAAATTATCTGAAATACCAAAGAATAAAATTTTAGGTGTCTGCTACTTTGATAATTTCCATCAGGCAATGGAATTATCAAAAGAGATAGTAAAATTAAAGCCAACTTGTGTTGAGTTAATGGACCAAAATTTATTAAATTTGGCAAAAGAAATACCAATGTATGCTGGTGGTATAAAAAAATATATCAAAGGAAATCCTGAAGCTGTTTTGATGGTAGAATTTATTGATACTGAGAAAAGTGTGTATGAAAAGAAAATAAAGGATTTAGAATATTTAGTTTTAAACCAAAACAAAAAAAACGAGTTTTCATATTATTCAGATCTTTCAGAACAGAAAGAAGTTTTTGAAATAAGAAAAGCTGGATTAAATATTTTGATGTCAATGAAAGGTGATAGAAAACCAGTTGCCTTCATTGAAGATTGTGCAGTTTCTTTAGAACATTTAGCTGACTACACAGCTAGATTAAAAGAAATATTTAAAAAATATGGAACAAGTGGAATGTTTTATGCACATGCATCTGTTGGAACTCTACATGTAAGACCAGTTTTAAATATGAAATCAGACAAAGATATACAAAACATGAGATCTATATCTGAAGAAGCTTTTGAAATGGTTAAAGATTATAAAGGTTCTCATTCTGGTGAACATGGTGATGGAATTGTTAGATCAGAATTCCATGAAATGATGTTTGGTAAAAAAATCACAAATGCATTTGAAGAAATAAAAGATACATTCGATAGTAAAAACCTTTTAAATCCTGGGAAAATTGTTCGGCCATTTAAATCAAATGATAGATCTCTAATGAGATACAAATCAGGTTATCAAACAGAAAATATAGATACACATTATGATTGGTCTAATTGGGGTCAATTCTCTGATGCTGTTGAGATGTGTAATAACAATGGAGCTTGTAGAAAATTAGACTCTGGTGTGATGTGTCCGTCATACAGAGTAACTAAAGAAGAAAAAGATTTAGTTCGAGGTAGAGCAAATACTTTAAGATTAGCTTTATCTAACCAGCTTCCAGAAGGTTCATTTGCATCTAAAGAAATGTATGAAACCATGGAGTTATGTGTGAGCTGTAAAGCTTGTCAAAGAGAATGTCCTATGTCGGTTGATATGGCTAAAATGAAGTCAGAGTTTCTTTCTCATTACTATAAAAAATTTAGTATGCGAATTAAAGATAGAGTTATCTCAGATATGCCAAGACTTATTTGGTTATTAAAGATTATTGCTCCTATATTCAATAAAATCAAAAACATACCACTAATCTCAACAATTGTTGAAAAGTTTGGTTTTGCAACAGCAAGGTCTATGCCTGAAGTTCAAAACCAGAATGCATTAAGAGAAATTTATGACAGTCAGACAGTATCAGAAAATAAAGTAATTTTGTTTGCAGATACATTTAATATTAATTTTGAAAATGAAAATTTAGTTTATGCAATTAAAGTATTAAATAAATTTGGATATCAAGCGGTTATACCAAGTTTTGGTAAAGATAAATTAAAGAGACCCCTTTGTTGTGGCAGAACTTATATTTCTTACGGTCAATTAGACAAAGCCTCTGAAGAGCTAAATAGATTTAATGATTACGTTATTCAAAATAATTATATTGATTTACCAGTTGTAGGTATTGAACCATCCTGTTTATTAACTTTTAACGACGAATATCAAACTTTAAAAAATGTGAAAAATAAAGAACAGATTAAAAATAAATTTTATCTGCTTGAGGAATTTATTTTAGAACAAATAAGAAATAATAATAATATTAAAGCTAATAAGTTTGATCAAAATGTATTAATACACGGGCACTGTCATCAAAAATCACAAGATAGAATGAAGGGTCTAACTAATCTTTTATCAGAATTAAATATTAATAATAAAATGATAGAGTCTAGTTGTTGTGGAATGGCTGGTTCATTTGGATATGACAGTAAAACTTATGAGGTATCCAAAAAAATGGCAAATCTTTCTTTGATACCTGCAATCAATAATAGTGATGAAAAAGATTTTATAGTTGCAAATGGTACAAGCTGCAGACATCAAATATCTGATTTATCTGAGAAAAAAGGTAAGCATGTCTCAGAATTATTATTTAAAATTTTTGAAACAGTTAATTAAAGAATTACTTTTCTATTATAAAAATCTTCAATTTGGTCATCTTTATAACCAAAAATTTGCATAACCTCTTTAGTATGTTCTCCTAAGTTTGGAGCACCTTTTGATTTTTCTGTTTTACTTTTTGAAAATTTAATTGGCATACCAATAGCCGTACTTTTACCAGCTTTTTTGTTATCTACTTCTATAACCATTTCTCTCTCAATTGTTTGAGGATCTTTAAACATGTCTGTTATAGAGTTAATAGGTCCGCATGGTAATCCATTATCATCAAAGATTTTTAACCATTCACTAGAAGTTTTTTTAATTAGTTCTTCGTTAAGAATATCAACTAATTCTTTTAAATTTTGTTTTCTATTTAAATTTGATGAAAATTTTTCATTTTCTTGCAAGTCTTCACGACCAATTGCTTTAAGTAACATAAGCCAAGTGTTTTGATTTGATGCACCTACCGTAATCCATTTATCTTTTGTTTTAAATGCTTGATAAGGAGCTGTTAAAGGATGTGCTGAACCTAAAGGTCCAGGCGACTCTCCGGTTGCACCTGCTATAGCAGACTGCCAGTAAGTATGAACAATACCTGCTTCATATAGTGATGTATCAACTTTTTGTCCTTCTCCTGTTTTTTCTCTGTGAACTAATGCTGCTAAAATTCCACTGGCTGCAAGTAAACCTGCAGTAATATCTGTTATAGGTGCACCTACTTTCATGGGTGGTTTATCTTTGCTTTCGCCAGTAATACTCATTAATCCACTCATTCCTTGTGCAACTAAATCAAATCCTCCTTTATCCGCGTAAGGACCTGTTCTACCGTATCCAGAAATTTCACATAAAATGATTTTAGGATTAATTTCTGACATAACATCATATCCAACTCCTAATTTTTCTAATGTCCCTTTTCTAAAATTCTCCAAAACCACATCAGAATTTTTTACCATCGTTTTAAATATCTCTATTCCATCTTTGTCTTTTAAATTTAATGCGATACCTTTCTTATTTCTATTCATCATCATAAAGGCCGCAGACTCTCCATTAATTTCTGGTGGCAAGAAGTTTCTGGTATCATCTCCTCCGGGTGTCTTTTCTATTTTAATTACCTCTGCTCCAAGATCAGCTAATAACAATCCGCATGTTGGACCAGCCATTATTTGTGCCATCTCAAGTACACGAATGCCTTTTAATGATGCAGTCATTTATTACTTATTTTTGAATTTTGGTTTTGTTTTATTTAAGAAAGATTGATATCCAATTTTAAAGTCTTGGGTATCGTAACATTTGTAACCTAGATTATTTATTTTTTCTGTGACTTTTCCATTTTTTAAAATGTTTCTTGCAAATTGCTTGTGCCACCTTGCAACTTTTGGTGCACCTTCACATATCAATTCTGCTGATTTATAAGCTTCTTTTTCAACATCTTTATCGTTAACTACTCTATTAACTAGCCTCTTCTGAAATGCTTCATCAGCCCCAAAGACTCTTCCTTCAAACAATATTTCCATTGCAGTTGTGTAATTGGTCACTTTTAAAAGTACCTCAAGTTCTTTTGCAGCCATTGTTAAGCCTAATCTTTTAATTGGAACTCCAAACCTAGAGCTTTTGCCACAAATTCTTATGTCACAACATCCTGCTATTTCTAATCCTCCACCAACACATATGCCCTCTATCAAAGCAATTGTTGGTATTGGACAATCAAAAATTGCTCCTAGTGTTCCGTGTAAAAATTTGCCGTAAGATTTTGCTAATTTTGATGAAGACCTTTGTTTTTTAAATTCTCCAATATCATTTCCTGGTGAAAAAGATTTACCACCCTCTCCTCTTATTATGATGCATCTTAAATTTTTATTTTTAGATAACTTTTTGAATACTTTGCCAAGCTCAATCCACATTGGCTTGGTCATTGCATTTAATTTTTCGGGTCTATTAATAACAACTTCAACTAAATGTTTATTTTTTTTATTTACTTTAATTAATTTACTCATTTAGCTCCTATAAAAAAACTCAACTAATGTCATCGGTATAGCTGGTACATAAGTTACTAACATTAACAATACTAATAACACACATATAAAGGATATATTCGATCTTGTTACATCCCATATGTCTGCTTTTGCAACTGAGCAAGCTGTAACAAGAACACTTGCAACTGGTGGTGTTTGTTGACCGATTGCTAAATTTAATGTCACAATTATACCAAAATGAACTGGATCAATTCCTACAGCATTAACTAATGGCATTACAATTGGGACTGTTAAAATTATTGCAGCAACCGAATGTAAAAAGAAACCTATTACTAAAAGAAATACATTTAGTATTCCTAAGACTGCATATTTATTATTTGTAAAATCAATAATTGACTCTGCAACTTTTTGTGGAATTTGTTCAATTGTTAAAAATTCACCAAGTAATACAGACGCAGCTACTAATAACATTACTGAAGCTGTTTGAATTGCTCCTTCACAAGCCGACTCGTATAATCTTTTAAAATCTATTTCTTTATAAATAAATCCAATAACTAATGATGCTACAACCGCTAGACCTGCTCCTTCAGTTGCAGTTACAACTCCTCCAAAAATTCCACCTAAGATAATGATAGGTAATAAAAACGCTAATGCTGCATCTTTTGCAGTTTTCTTAACATTTGGAATATTAAATGTTTCTTCAACAGGAAAATTTTTACGTCTTGCAGTAATATATGCTGCTAACATTAAGAAGAAGCCGCCTATTACACCTGGAACAATTCCAGCTACAAACAATTGTACTACTGAACTTTGAGCCATTACCGCATAAACAATCATTGGTATTGATGGCGGAATAATAATCGCCAAAGACGCTGAGGATGAAGTTACTGCAGCAGCGAAAGGACCTGGATATCCTTTTTTCTTCATCGCTGGAATTAGAATAGATCCTAATGCAGCAACATCAGCAACTGCAGATCCAGAAATTTCAGCAAAAAACATTGAGGTGGCAATGTTAATCATGCTAAGACCACCCTTGATAAATCCAACAAGCGCTGAAGCAAAAGCAATTAATCTTCTAGAAATACCCGCACTATTCATAATTGATCCAGCTAAAATAAATAAAGGAATAGCAATCAATGGAAATTTCATTGATCCATCAAACATAACAATTGCTGTATCAATTAGAAAACTTGTTCCAGTTTTCAGCACCATTGCAATAATTGTTGTTACTGCAAGGCCAATAGCAATAGGTACATTTATAGATAAAAGAAGTAGAAGGACTGCAAACATTGTAAGAATTATCATTAAATATCTCCTGTTTGCTCGTCACCTGTTGTTTGAAGAACTAAATTTTTATAATCTTCGGGGATTCTTAAAGTTTCAGATAAAATAAATAAACATGATGCAATTGGAATAACTGATTGAACAAAAGGTTGTGGTACCCACTCTAATGTTACTAAAGTCTCTCCAGTTATGAGAGTTAAAACTAAATAACCGTAATAAGCCAATAATATTAAAAAACCATAAACAACTAATTTTGATACTACAAAGAAAATTTTTCTGAGAGCTAACGGAAATGCTTTGAAAATACTTGGAACACTTATATGAGAACCTTTCAAAGCAGCATATGCTGAACCATAATAAGTTATCCAAGCAAGCTGAACAGCTGCAACTTCGTCATACCAAACCAAAGCACTACCAGCGAAACGAAAAGTAACACCAAGTAAAACTGTTACTGCTAATGCTACCATCATTATAAACAGTATTAGTTTTAATATTTTTTCGTAAGAATTTATAAATTTTTGCAATGTCATTTTTTTTTTCAGGCCCTCTGATAGAGGGCCTGTTACAAATTATGTTAATTTGCTAAAGACGATACTTTATCAATTAACGCACCACCAGTTGGTACTTCTGACGCGAATTGATCGTATATTCCTTTACTTGCACTAATGAAAGCACCTTTGTCAGCTTCGTTGACTTGAACTCCAGCTGATTTGATAACTCCCAATAAAGATTTTTCAAGATTAGCAGCTTCAGCGTACACAAATTTTTGTGTATCTTTAGCAGCTTGCTCTAAAATACTTTGTACATCTGCAGGTAGTTTGCTCCAGTGGTCTTTATGTACTGTTACATAAGCAGGAGTGTAAACGTGACCTGTAATTGATAAATATTTTTGAACTTCTTGGAATTTAGCACTAGCAATCTGAGCATATGGGTTTTCTTGTCCATCCATTGTTCCTGTTTTCAAAGCAGTAAATACTTCTGAGAAAGACATTGGAGTTGGGTTTGCGCCATATGATTGGAACATTTTAACTCTCCATTTTGATTTAGGAGTTCTTAATTTAATTCCTTTTAAATCACCTGGAGTATTAATTGGTCTAGTGTTGTTTGTGATATGTCTAAATCCATTTTCCCAAACAGCAATAACTTTGTATCCAGTTTTATCTTCAAGATTTTTAAACATTCCTGGTAAAACTTGGCTTTCAACTTTATTCATGTGTTTTCTGTCTTTAATAATGAAAGGCATATCAAATACACCAAACTCATCATGAATAGATGCCATTACTGATGAAGGTAACCACATGTTAACTGTACCTAATTTTAGTTTTTGCATTCCTTGTTTGTCTTTACCAAGTTGTGAAGAACCAAAAACAGTTACTTTTCCTTTGCTGCCTAATCTCTCATTTGCAAGTTTAGCAAAATGATCAACTGATGCAGAAAATAAAGATCCAGGTTTTCCTACGTGTCCAAATTTTACTTCAGTTGAATTTGCTGAAAAACTTAAAAATAGAGATGATAATAAAACAACAATTATCTTAAAATATTTGTTCATATTTCCCTCTTAAGTTTGTTTTTTTAAAACAGCTTACAGAAAATATGGATACAGTGCTAGAGATTAAATTGGCGTATCGGAAAAAAATTATCTATCTTTAAATTCGAGATTGCCTCGGGAGTCGACACTCTTTTTTACATGTTGATAGTAGGTAGGATTATCAATCAGTCTTGACATATCTATACCCTTATTCTCATAACGTCTTTTTATTGTCGTTCTTGGGATTATTACGAGGTTCATATTATCAATGAAGTCCTCGGTCCATTCTTTTTCTATCTTATCTTTGACCAATCTTTTCAAAAATACCCTTAAATCGGAACAGCTAAGGTGTTTAATTTTTTCGTTATACAATACCATATTGATGAATATATAATCTTGGTATTATCTTGCAAGTTTAATGAATATATCTCCCATGCCAGACTGAAGCTGATCTAATGGAGTATTGTTTCGAAGAGTGCAATATCTGCCTGTCACCTGGTGCCTGTCTATGGCATTAACATTATATTGAGTACAGGTTTTGGCTTTGTGCAATAAACCAATGACCAGTTTTCCGTCTACTACTGAAACTTGTTTCGTATCTAAATCATTGCCATTACAAAAATATTTTTTGTTTACCCTTTCAGGAAAATCTGTTTTCCCACAAGGATTTTCAATTGTGAAAACATAAAATTCTTTTTCTATGCCTTTAAATTTATGTTTCATTTTAGTTGTTTTTGAATATTTCATTAAATCACAGGAACATGGAATGCAGCATCTATAATATTCACCGCATATTTTCTTACCCGTATTATTTTCGCTTAAATAAACATATTCTGGCACTGTGTTTGGGCTTATTAAAGAACCCGATACTGCACAGTATAGTTTGTTATATTCTACAAAATCTTCATAAGAAATATCTTTATCTATTATATATTTAAAAAATTTTGGACCTGCTGCATTTCTATTTCTGTCTGGGAAAATTTTATTCCAATCATTAACAATATCTTGATAATAGTTTTTTTCTTGAGAATTTACAGAATTTATAGGAATTGAAAAAAAAATTACAAATATAATAAGACTTATTATATTTTTAATACTGTACATTTATTAATGATTTAAAAACCCATATTTGACCAATTACTTCGGTCTTGAGTTTTGTTATTGAATTTTTTTATTTCTTCCTCAGATGGTTCTCTAAAAAGATACATTACAATTCCTGAAACAAATAATGCCAATAATGATAAAGAACAAATAGTCATAAGTTTGATATATAAAAGCTAAATAATTTTTCAACACTATATAATGAGTAGTATTGTCCTATAATTTTTGTCTAAATTCGTAAGTTTTATTTAATTCATCAATATCAAATGTTTCTATTGATCCATCAGTCCATTTAATTTCAACTTTAAATTCTTTTTCACCTTTTCTTATTCCATAATGAGCAACGGGTTCCATCTGACAAAGATATCCTGAGCCTGCATCTATTGTTTTTGAGTGAATTCTTTTATTTGATTTCATTGTTACTGTTGCCCCTCTTGCTGGAGCTCCATACTGATTAAGTGGTTTAATACGTAGATAATTAAAATTTTGTACATCTGCTTTATATAAAGTTAACGGTTGAAACCCTGACTCACCATGTGAAACTAATAATTCTAAAATTCCATCACTGTCAACATCTGCAACAGCCGCACCAGTTCCAAGACCAACAGTCTCTAAACCATTTTCCATTTTAATTTCTTTAAATACTCCGCCCTCTAAAACTTTGAAAAGTTTATTTGGTTCTCCAATATTATTCATAAAAATTTCATCGTATCCATCATTATCAAAGTCAGCTGAAATAACTGTTCTAATTTTTGTTGGATCGTTGTATGGAGATGTTGATATATCTTTAAATTTATCTCCGTCTAAAACGTATGCTCTATGCATTCCATCCCAGTTTGAAGATAAAATATCTAATCGTCCTCTATATAAAAGATCACTTAGAGCTGTTCCTCTACCATTTTCAAAACTATCTTGAACTGCATACTCTTCAGCAACATCTTGGAATGAGCCTTTAGAATTATAATATAAAAAGTTGTCTCCTCTCTCATTTGCTGCAAAAATATCAGATCTATCCGAAAGAATATGTCCTGAAACAATAGCTCTACCTCCAGTAATTTTATCAATTGATAATGATTTAGCTTGATCTTTTATTCGATCTCTAATTAATTCATAAAATCGAGTAGGACCTCCATAATTTGCAACATAAATACCATATGCACCATCACCATTTCTATCTACACAAACAACTGACCTACCTGCAGTTAAGTTTAATTCACTTTGATTGATTTCTTTTTCAAATAAATCTTCGAATTTATTGTTATTTAAATCTATTAGTCGATCAGAATAAATTTTTGATCCACTGTATGTATCAGTATTTAAAAAATATATTTCCTCATAGCCATCTTGATCGATATCACATGCGGCAACACCAATTGTTCTTCTCTCTTCATCTGTAAATATTTTTTCGTTTACAATATTTATTAATTTTCCATCTTTATAAGAAAGAGCAAGATTTTTAAAACCAAAGCCTGTTACCACAAAATCATATTTATTATCTTTGTTAACATCAGTAACTGAAACTCCATAGCTTAGTCGAAACTCATTTTCTACTATTTGATCAGTTATATTTAAGAAAAAATCTTTAGCGTTTGCATAATTAAATACTGCTAAAATACTGAGAAAAACTAAGATAATTTTTTTCATAATCAAGCTCTTTATTGAAATTTAAAAATTATAATATGAGATAAATTAGCTTACTCAAGTAAGCCTAAAATTGAATAAATAACTAACCCTATAATTGCTGCAAAGAAAATCAAAAATGAAATTTGACTAAAAATATTATTCTTTGATCTAATTTCTCCCTTTTTATACTTTCTAATCTGAATAATGCCAAATCTGATTACTATCAAACCTAGAATTAGTAGTGATACTTTAAATAAAAATTCGATCATTGATTTTAGTCATTAAGTTTTATTTTAAAATCTTATGTATTTATTAAATCTATTGCTTGCTTCTGAACAGGGAGTTTTAAAACAACCCCTAAAGTTAATTACTTTAGTACTTTTATCAAAACAAGCAACTAACTCCCCTATATTTGCATCTTGCTCAACTTTCACCCAACAATTATCAGTAAAAAAACTTTTTTGAGGTCTGAAAGTATTTAGTATTGGTTGACCAAAACCATAGTTATTATTGGCACCAAAATAAATTTGTATTATTCCCATGGTTCTACTCACATCACTTGTGGACGAACTTAATAAAACCTGGCATGTGGTTTTACCCCATAATGCTGTGTCTCCCCCATCTTTTGTTTCACACAAGTATTTTTCATTTAACCAAGTTTTATAAACTACAGTCATATTTTCCCTTGAAGAATTTGCTTTTGCACTACTGGTATAACCGCTATAAGCAACTACACCTACTGCAGCTAAAATCCCAATGATAGCTACAACTACTAAGAGTTCAATTAATGTAAAGCCTTTAGATTTCATTTTTTATTTGCTTTGTAATTTTCCATCCATTTTTTAAAAACTATTATAGCATCATTCATATCTTTTGTTTTATTTGGATGATTTTTTGCTCTTCCAAGCATAGTTGCAATAACATTTACTTGATATTTTATTGGTCTCTTTTTTATAGCTGAAACAGTAAACAATGCCTTTTCCTTATCTTTAAAACCTAATCCTTTTATTGTCGTCTCTGGTTTATAATCTGAAAATAAAGAAAGATTTAAAGGTTTAAATTTTTTATCCTTGATAAGTTTATTCATTGGCATTTTATCAACTATTCCAAAGATTTTTTTTGTATATATTTTATCTAACTCAATTTTTATTGTGCCATCAAAACCAATTAAAGTAACTTTAAATTTTTCTGATTTATCTAATTTTGTAACTAATTTTATGTATCTTTTGTGAAACCCTTTGATGTCTTTTTGATACAAATCTTTTGACCTTTTATATTCTGGATGACTGTATTTAGGCGTATTGAGGACTAACAATCTACATTTCCATAGATATTTTTTAAAACTCATTAAAAATATTAATTATAAATTTTGTCTCTTACAAGCTTACTTAACAAACTATATCCAAGTTCGTTCATATGTAGTGGATCTTCATCGTAAAACTTATCATAACCAGCATTTATCATAGGTGTTGTAATATCAACATAATCCCACATTTTTAAATTGGTTAGGTGTTTTTTTATCTTTGAATTAGCATCTAAAATTGTTGTCATAAGATCCCTTCTAAAAGGACTAGGTTTAATAGATATAAAAAAACATTTCGCTCTTGGTAGTTTTTCTTCAACTTGATTAGAAAATAATAAAAATTCTTTTAACAATTCATCACTATCCATTCCATAACCAATATCATTATCCCCAGCATAAAAGAAAAGATTAGATGGGTTTAATGGAGCAACCAATCTATCAAAATATCTTCTACAAGAGACTAAGGTTGAGCCCCCGAAGCCTAAATTATAAAGATTACTTATTGATAAATCATTTTTGGCATTATCCCACATTTTAAAAGTTGAACTTCCATACAAAGCAACACTGTTATTTGTTTTTGTCTGTTGAAAAGAATTATGTTCTAATTCTCTAACGTCGAGCTCAAATTCTTCTTCAACTGGACTGACTAAATTTACATTAGTTTTCAAATTATCTATTTTATCAATGTTGTCTTGAATATTTTTAGCCAAATCAATAGCTTCTTCTACATAAGATCTAAATTTGATTCTGTAATTATCTAAGAAGCTTTTCATTTCATCTTGATTTTCTGGATTTTTGACATGATCACTTATAGTTATTGGCTCCTTAATAACTGCTGAATATATTGTTTTAGAAACTGGATAATCAAAATTAGCAAGGGCAATTGGAATGAGTTTTGGTTTTGGGCTAAGTTTAAAAGCAAGGTTAAATGCTCCAGCTTTAAATGGTCCTGGAGATGTTATTGTTTTATTATCTTCTGTTTCTGATGTTCCTTCAGGAGCAATTACAATAGGTTGTTTTTGATTAAATACCTTTTGAGCTTCATAAAAGAGCTTTTGTTTTCTAGCTTTCTTTTCTTCTTCACTTTCGTCCAATTTATCAGACTCTGGAGTATGAACAAAAATGTAATCTAAATTTTCATAATAATTATATCTCCAAAATTCTGTATTCCGACTCGTTCTAACAATACGTTGTCCTCCATCATTATATTTTGGATATAAAATTTTTGAACTAATAAAATGACTATCTATTGAAAATGAATGTCCATTAGCAAGCTGATTATCATCTATAGCTGCTAAGTGATTGTAGAAAAAAATATTTGTTGGTTCATCTGGCAAATTTTCCCAACCCTTAATTACATATTTTACGTTATCAAAAGCTTTTGTGAAATTTGAATTGGTTAATTCTCTTAATTTTGTTTTATCTGAATTACTAGAAGAATTTGAAACTCTATTATAAATAATATTTAATTGGCTGTGGAAACGAGACTCTCTTTCTAAATTATTTAAGGTATCTTTTATTAAACTAGATAATGATTTTTCTATTTCATTTCCTTTAATAAGTAGTTCGTAAACTACATCAAATGCCATTGCATAAGTATGAGTACTCTTCAATAAATGTGGAATACTATATAACTTAGAACTAGCAGGTATTCTTGCAGTATTATCTTTCAATAATAAATTAACAAATTCTAATTCGTTTTCTGCTGAATATTTTGTTAGACCAGTTGCACTTTGTTGGAAACGTCCTAGCTGCCAAAGTTGTCTTTTGAAAATCTTTATTGATAATTCAGGGTCAGAAATAATCAGATTTTCAAGTGCTTCGTTAGAAATATGTAAAACTTTTGTATCCCTAGTAGATTTAATTGTATATGGATTAAAAAAATCTCCTTTCCCAGAAGATAAAGTTAGCGCAATACCAGCTCTAGTTAGAGTTCTAAAATTTCTTCTTATTTTTCCATTAATAAAGTTGTGGAATAAGCCATCAACTTTACCACTTAATAATATCTTTAAACCTTTAGAAACGTCTCCCTCTTTAACTATATATTGATTTGATGAATACATCTTAATATTACCTAATTTAATAAACTTTTCTAAGTCATCATCAGTAAGTGTTGAGAAAAAAGTAGCAGATTTAATTCTATGTATATTTGTAATACTTTTTTCTGATGGGATGCCTGGAGAAATTTGTATTTCATCATCTTTATACAAAGTGTTTAAATTTCTTGAAGAGACAAGCAGTTGGAAAGAAAAAAAGGAAATTGCTGAGTATAATGTTGATATAAGTTTACTATTTTTCTTTTGTAAATCTCTTAAATCATCTAGTTTTAGCGAGATATATTCTGTTCCACCTTCAATAAATATTTCACCCATAAATCTGTTGGGTTGATTAAGTCCAGATATTCCTAATGGTGTTGCAGGCTTTGTTATTTTTGCAAAGGTTATGGATTTAGTTTCAAAATACTTGGTAAATGTAGCCTTACCTTTAATTAAAAAATAAATGTTTTCTGAAATTTGATGCTGCTTTGCTAAAACTTCATCACTTTCAGCTATTATATGTTTTGATATTCCATCTATTAGTCCAAAGGTCTCTTTTAGATTGCCTAAATCAAAGCCATTTTGCTGAAATAATTCAGATAATTTCATAAGGTAAATGAATAAATATACTTAATTTGAATTTATTGATTAAGAATAAATGCATATCTGGGTTGAAAAGTTATCAATAGTTTACCTAATTTTTTTTAGTATTTAGTAAGTGTGAAACGTAAATTAAAAAAAAATAAATCAACAAATAAATCTAAAACGCTTTCAAAAAAGCCAAAAGTAATAAACCCCAACTTTTTTTATTTTTATAATGAAAATGGAAAATTAGTTGGAATTCCTTACGGTAATTAAATTTTATCTTCTTTGAGATAAACTAGCGTGTTTATTTAATACTTCAGCTGAAATAACTTTTGCTTCAGTTGTTTTCTTAACATTCCAGATTTTTTCTTTAGCTGTTTTTGTCGATATTTTATTATCAACTATTGGTGATGGATAATCTTTACCAATTTTTAAATCTATTCCCTTTTGTTCAATGAATGTTAATTTCCATGGTTCATGAATTAATTTTCCTGGAACATTTTTTAATTCTGGAACCCATTTTTTTATAAAATCTCCTTTAGGATCTTGATCAATTGATTGTTTAATTGGATTGTAAATTCTTATTGAATTTATTCCTGTTGTTCCTGATTGCATTTGAAATTGTGAATAATGAATGCCTGGCTCATAATCGGTAAATAATTTTGCTAAATGTTTTGATGTTTTTTTCCAATCAAGCCATAATTGATAAGACGCAAATGAAACTAACATTGCTCTCATTCTAAAATTAATCCATCCATTAGTTCTCAGGTACCTCATGCAAGCATCAACAAACGGATAACCAGTGGTTCCATTTTTCCATGCTAAATGATAATCTTCATTAAAATCATTTTCTCTTATTCCATTATAAGCGCTATTCATATTTCTAAATTCAATTTCTGGTTCATCATATAACTTTTGAATAAAATGACAGTGCCAGGCTAATCGACTTTTAAAAGCAATTAAGGATTTCTTTTTTGGAAAAGATAAATTGGATTTTAACTTTTCGTTAGTTTTTTTAAAAATTTCTTTAATAGAAATGTTTCCGAATACAATATGAGGGCTTAATCTAGAACAAGAAGTTTCTCCTGTTATCGGCGAAGACATTTCTTTTTGGTAATTTTCTGATCTGTCATTAAGGAAAGAATCTAAAAGTTGAAGTGCGTTTTGTCTTCCACCAATTTGAATTTTTCCATTTTCTAAATTATTAGTTTCTATTTTTGATAAATCTTCTACATAATTATCTGAAATAAACTCGCAATTTAAATTTGAATTTACGCTTTCACTATCTATAAATTTATTCCAATTATATGACCATTTATTTCTTATTCTATGATTTAATTGAACACCAAATTGATTTGATATTTTCCAATTAATATTTTTTTCTTTAAATAAAAAACTAACTTCTTTATCTAAGTTAGTTATATAAATGTTCTTGAATATTATATTCGAATAAACCTCATTTATTTTAAATTTATTAGTTAAATGACTTAAAATTTCTAATGTATTTCCGTAATATATATTGAGTTTAGCATTATATTTTTCACTAAATGTTTTTTTTAAGTGTTCTAATGACGATTTTAAAAAATCCAGATGGAATGAGCTTGATGTAGGTAATTTGTGATATTCTTTATCAAATATGTAAATTGGTAAAATCTTTCCTGATTTTGTAGCTTCGTTAAATGCATCATTATTAGATACACGTAGATCGTTCCTGAACCATACGATTTTGTTCATTTTTAATAATTAAAGACTGATTTTGAAAGTTCTAGAAGTTTTGTCGTCTGATACTTTTAAAATTTTAAATTTTGAAGTTTTTTCAAGTTTTTGCCCTTTGTTTGTAACAAAAGATTTCATTTTCTTAACTTCACCCTCAGGCATTTTTCTTGTGTATTTCAGAGTATGTTTTTTTGATCCAATAACAAATATAGTTTTCATAAGAATTTAATTACAAACATATTTATTATCTGTCTCTGTGACATAAGTTTCATTTAAGAGTTTTGGAATATTTAGATTATTTTGATATCGAGAATCTACTAAAGAGACAGGTTGTATTCAAATAATATATTTATAAAAAATAGAAATAAATTTGTTGAATACAACCTACCTAAAACTTATTTTTATAAGTGAAGGAGGTGCAAATGCTTAGAATAACGCCACCTGACACTTAGCTGGTGAGATATCACATATTAAAAATAACACAAACTAAATCCATTTGATGGATTTGGCCAAAATGGCATAAAAAAGGGGAGCTCTTTTGGTAATAACCAATTGAGCTGACCCCTTTTAATAATTTTTAGACATAAAATCTTTAATTCTCTTAGCACCTTCAATTATATCTTTTGTGCTTCTGGCATATGAGAATCGGATAGTAGAATTTCCTCTTTTTTGATCAAAATCAATTCCTGGTGTTATAGCAACATTTGCTTCATCTAAAACTTTTTTACAAAAAGCTAAGCTATCATTTGAATATTCAGATATATCAACATAAATGTAAAAAGCACCATCAGGTGGTGAAAATTTTTTTAATCCTGCTTTAGGTAATTCTTCTAAAAGTATCTCTCTATTTTTTTTATATACCTCAACATTCGATTGTAACTCTTCATTTGCATCTAATGAAGCAAGGGCTGTAACTTGACTTGCGTGTGGAGGACAAACAAACAAATTTTGCGAAAGTCTTTCTACTTGTCTGACATGATCTTCTGGTACAACCATCCACCCTATTCGCCAACCAGTCATTGAAAAGTATTTTGAAAAAGAATTAATTACATAGCAATTATCAGTTATCTCTAGAGCTGATGTTGGATTATTTTCATACTGGATTCCGTGATAAATTTCATCACTAATAAAACTCACATTATTCTCATTTGCTGTATTAATTAAATTCTCAAAAGATTGTTTATCTAGCATAGAACCAGTTGGATTTGCAGGTGATGCAACTAGAATTCCATTTAAATTATTATTTAGAATATCATCTGGTACTGGTTGAAATCTATTTTGAAGTTTGGTTTGAATATCTACAGTTTCCAAACTTAGTGATTTTAGTATTTGTCTATAGCTAGGATAACTTGGAGATCCAATTCCAACTCTGTCCCCACTATCAAACAATGCCGAAAACGATAATATAAAAGCTCCAGAAGAGCCTGTTGTAACTACTATTCTATTTGGATTAAGATCTAAATTGTACCAATCTCCATATAACTTTGAAATTTTAGCTCTTAAAGCTGGTAGACCAAGTGATACAGTATAGCCTAGATTGTTTTTGTTTATCTCATTAGTAATATAATCTTTTGCAATCTTAGGCGCTGGTGTTCCTGGCTGCCCTACCTCCATATGAATTATATCTTTACCTTTTTCTTCGGCAATTCTTGCTGATTCCATTACATCCATTACTATAAATGGATCAACATCTGATCTTTTTGATTTTTTCATCATTTTATTTGATCTTCACAAAATTTTTTAACCTCGTCAGCAGAGAGTCTTTCGCTCTCAGGTTTATTCGAATCTAATTCAGCTTTTCCAATTATACATGCTTTAATAGTTTTGCTTTTATTAAAACCTGAATAATACTGAGTTGATATATACAATGCTATCACTCCAAGTATTATAATTATTGAAACTTTTAAATTATTACTCATTGATGAATTATTTCATCTTTAACAGTATTAGACAAAACTCCAATATTTGTGATTTCAACTTCGACATTGTCTCCAGGTTTCATATAAACAGGTGGATTTCTTTTTGATCCTACTCCACCGGGAGTCCCTGTTACCAAAACATCTCCTGCTCGCCAAGCCATAGCTTTAGATACATATGAAATTAAAAT
Organism: uncultured Pelagibacteraceae bacterium; assembly: GCA_902586225.1. Taxonomy (GTDB): domain Bacteria; phylum Pseudomonadota; class Alphaproteobacteria; order Pelagibacterales; family Pelagibacteraceae; genus Pelagibacter. The sequence goes on along the minus strand of CACIGO010000002.1, from coordinate 62,926 downwards.
AGGTATATCGAAAATTAATTGACTTAGTTTAGCATTTTGCATGACTTCACCATTAAGCCTTGTCTCTATTGTCAAACGTTTATAATCTGGGATATCTTGTGCTAAAACCATGTGAGGACCAAAACTCCCTGTCTTTTCAAAATTTTTTCCCATACCAAATTGTCTAGTATGTCTTTGCCACTCTCTAATTGTACTCTCGTTATAACATGAAAAACCAACAACGTGTTTTAATGCTTCTTCAGATTTAATGTGTTTACCACCTTCATCCATAATTACAGCCATTTCACCTTCAAAGTCTAAACTTTTGGATACAGATGGTCTTTGTATTGCCTGCATATGAGCAGTTTGGCTTTCTGGAAATCTGTGAAATATAACTGGGTTTTCTTCAACAGTACGATTAGTTTCTTTTGCATGCTCAATGTAATTCAAACCTACACATATAATTTTACCTGGATTAGGAATCAGGGGCGAGTATTCAATTTCTTCAGTTTTTATAGAACCAGGATTACTCTTAGCATATTCTTTTGCTTCTTTGATTTTTTTTATCTTTATTAATTCTTTTAAATTTGAAGCCGCACCTATTTTTCCAGTTAGATCAGTTATCAAATTATTTTCAATAATTCCAAACTTTTCAATATTATCATGTTTGAAAGAGATAAATTTCATTTTTATTATGAAATTTTATTGATCTCAACTAACAAGAGACTTTTGAGGTCTCATATCATTCTTGCTTATACCTGCTACTTTAACTGGTTTTTTCATAGCATCTCTTCTGAATGGCTCACCTAATTCTTGATTTAGAATTATTTCAATAAATGTAGTAATACCTTTTTTCTGATCTTCACATGATTGTTTAATTGCTTTAGTGGTTTCTTCCATTGTATTTGCAATAACACCTTTTAAACCACATGCATTAGCAACTTTCGCATAACTTAATTCTGGATCTAACTCTGTTCCAACAAAATTATCATCAAACCACAATATTGAATTTCTTTTTTCAGCACCCCATTGATAATTTCTAAAAATTACCATTGTTATTGCAGGCCATTCTTCTCTTGCACAAGAACTCATTTCGTTCATACTTATTCCAAATGCTCCATCACCAGCAAAACCTATAACTGGAGTGTCTGGACACCCAATTTTTGCTCCAAGAATAGATGGAAATCCGTAACCGCATGGTCCAAATAAACCTGGTGCCAAATATTTTCTTGGTTTTTCAAATGTTGGGTATGCATTACCAATTGCACAATTATTTCCAATATCGCTTGAAATTATAACATCTTCTGGCATTCCAGCTTGAATAGCTCTCCATGCTTGTCTTGGAGACATTCTGTCTTTATCTCTTTCTCTTGCCTCTTTATTCCAAACAGTTCCCGGATCATCATCCTCATGATCTAAACTTGTAAGAGTTTGCAACCATGCAGATTTTGTTTGATGAATTAGATTTTTTCTATCTTCTCTTCCATTATCTCCAGCATTTGATGAAAGTTTTTCTAATATCTGTTGAGCTACCATTTTAGCATCACCGCAAATACCAACTGTAACTTTCTTAGTTAAACCAATACGATCGGGATTCATATCTACTTGAATAATTGTTGCATCTTTTGGCCAGTAATCAATTCCATATCCTGGTAATGTTGAAAATGGATTTAATCTTGTTCCTAATGCTAAAACTACATCAGCTTTTGAAATTAATTCCATTGCAGCTTTAGATCCATTATAACCTAATGGGCCAACAGCTAATGGATGACTTCCTGGAAAGCTATCGTTATGTTGATAACCATTACACACAGGTGCATCCAATTTTTCTGCTAATTTTTTACAATCATCAATGGCATCGCCTATAACAACTCCAGCACCAGATAAAATTACTGGAAATTTTGCTTCTGATAATAATTTCGCAGCTCTATCAACAGCATCTTTTCCACCACCTTGTCTTTCAAATCTTACAATTGGAGGTAACTCTATATCTATAACTTGTGTCCAAAAATCTCTTGGTACATTTATTTGTGCAGGCGCTGAACCTCTAAATGCTTTTTCTATTACTCTGTTTAAAACTTCTGCCATTCTTGATGGGTCTCTAACTTCTTCTTGATAACACACCATGTCTTTAAATAAATTCATTTGCTCTACTTCTTGAAAACCACCTTGGCCCATAGTTTTGTTTGCAGCTTGTGGTGTAACTAAAAGTAGCGGAGTATGATTCCAGTAAGCAGTTTTTATTGGTGTAACAAGTCCTGTTATACCTGGACCATTTTGAGCAATCACCATTGACATTTTTCCAGTTGCTCTCGTGTAACCATCAGCAATCAATCCACCATTTGTTTCATGAGCTACATCCCAAAAAGTTATTCCAGCCTCTGGGAAAAGATCAGAAATAGGCATGAATGCAGAACCAATAATACCAAACGAATGTTCGATACCATGCATTTGTAAAACTTTTACAAAAGCTTCTTCTGTTGTCATTTTAGCCATATCAAATCCTTCTTAATTCTATTTTTTAATTGTCAAAGTGCCCAATTCATATATAAATTGGATCGAATTTCAAACAAAGAAATCGTCACAATGTCCGGCACAGATATTATAATCCACGATGAAAAAGACAATGTAGGTGTTGTAGTTATTGAAAAAATTACTCCTAAACAAGACTGTGATTGCTGGATTATGGAAAATGATAAATCAGTAAAAATTCAATCGATGGATGAAATACCTTTAGGTCATAAAATTGCTATGACCGATCTTAACGAGGGAGATACAATATTAAAGTACGGGCATGATATTGGCAAAGTCGTAAAATCAATTAAAAAAGGTGAGCATGTGCATGTTCACAACGTAAAAACTAAAAAGTGGTAAAATGGAAATTCCAAAAACGTTTTTAGGATATAAAAGAGAAGATGGAAGAACAGGTACAAGAAATCACGTAATAATTCTACCTGTTGATGATATTTCAAATGCTTGTGCTGAAGCTGTAGCTAATAATATTAAAGGTACGATTGCACTTCCACATTCTTATGGAAGATTACAATTTGGAGCAGACCTAGAGCTTCATTTTAGAACAATGATTGGAACAGGAAAAAATCCAAATGTTGCAGCAGTTATAGTAATTGGTATTGAGCCTAAATGGACAAAAAGAATTGTTGATGCAATTGCAACGACTGGAAAACCAGTTGAAGGTTTTAGTATAGAAGGTGTAGGAGATATAGACACAATTGCAAGAGTTTCAAAGAAAGCTCAAGAATTTTCAATTTGGGCGTCAGAGAAACAAAGAGAAGAACGTCCTATAAGTGATTTATGGATATCAGTTAAATGTGGAGAGTCTGATACAACATCTGGATTAGCATCAAATCCTACAGTTGGAAATTTAATGGATAAATTAGAACCTCTTGGTGTTCATTTGTGTTTTGGTGAAACATCTGAATTAACGGGCGCTGAAACTGTTTGTGAAAAAAGAGGAAAAACTCCTGAGGCTCAAGAGAAGTTTAGAAAAACTTGGAGTTCTTATAATGAATTCATTTTAAAAGAAGCAACAGATGATCTTTCCGAAAGTCAACCAACAGCTGGGAACATAGCTGGTGGACTTACTACAATTGAAGAAAAAGCATTTGGAAATTTTCAAAAAATTGGGGGATGTAAATTTATTGATGTACTAGAACCAGCAGAAGAACCAACTAAAGGTCCGGGATTATACTTTATGGATACTTCATCAGCTGCTGCTGAATGTGTTACTTTACAAGCTGCAGGAGGATTTAATCTCCACCTATTTCCAACTGGACAAGGAAATATAATTGGAAACCCAATTGAACCAGTAGTAAAACTAACTGCTAATCCTTTAACTGCTAGAACCATGAGTGAACATATTGATGTTGATGTTTCTAAAATCTTATCAAGAGAAATGAATTTAGATGAAGCTGGTGACGAATTAATTAAAGCTACGATAAGAGTTGCAAATGGAAGATTAACTTGTGCTGAAGCATTAGGTCATAGAGAATTTGTTATGACTAAATTATACAGAAGTGCTTAAGCTTTAAGCTTAGCTTCTCTAGCTTTGTTCCACTTAGAAATATAATTTCTTAAAATTGCAGCTCCAATTCCAAGAACTACTGCTAATACAACTGATGTAAGTCCATAAAATACAGGAAGGTCTTTTGAATAATCTAAAATAAACTGTGCAATGTTACCAAGGTTTTTAGTTCCATTAACTACGGTTTCAACTATTACATCTTCTTTAATAAAAGTGTCATAAGCAATTGCAATTCCAACTAATAATAAAAGTACTGCTAAGATTGTTTTAAATTCTGAGCTATCAACTTTTTCACCAATTTTTTGACCAAACTGAACACCAATAATTGAACCAAGTATAAGTACAAAAACTAAAACAAGATCAATTGTTCCGTAATTAAAAGCATGAAGAACTGTTACGATTGCACTTACAAATATTGTAACAAACAAAGATGTGCCAGGAATTAGTTTAGTTGGCATTCCAATAATATAAATCATTGCAGGAACCAATATAAATGCACCACCCACTCCCATAATTGCTGCAATATATCCAACAATTAAACCAATAATAATTGGAGTAAATGCACTTTCATAAACTTTTGATTTTTTAAAACGCATTCTAAAAGGTAGTCCATGTATCCAATAATGAGTATGTAATTTTTTTCTAACAACAATTTTTTTTCTAGCCTTATCAATTTCTGATACTCCTTGAATAAGCATTAAAGTTCCAAGTATAGCTAAGATATACATGTAGGCTAAAGAGATAACGATGTTTATTTTTCCAATATCCTGAAAATACGAAAAAGTTAAGATGCCTAGTAAGGTTCCAATAGTTCCTCCCACTACAATCATCAATCCCATTTTATAATCTAATGTACCTTTTAAATAATGAGTAGTTGAACCGGATACCGATGTTCCTAAAATATTGCTTGCTTCATTTGGTACTGCATAAGCAGGTGGAATGCCTAAAAATATTAAAAATGGTGTCATTAAAAATCCTCCGCCTACACCAAATAATCCTGAAAGAATACCGACTGCTAAACTTAAACCAAATATAAAGAGTATGTTAATCTCGACTTGAGCTATTGGAAGAAAATATTCCATACAATCTAACTATTCCTCTCATAATCCAAAGTCAATGATTATAAGAATAAATTAAATAAAATTTTGAAATGTTCCTAGGATTATAATTGCCCAAGTAAAAAATATAAAAAGATATAGAAAAGATTTAATTATTTTTGAAAGCTGATTAGAAACTAATAAAGGGATTTTTTTAATATTTTGGTTAAAAGCTTGAAGCATACCCGCGAAATACCACAAGTTTTATTAAATGCAAATAATATTTAATTAAATTTAAAAAATAGTTGCCCCGAAGACTTTGACCTCATCTCCCTCTTCTCCAAGTACCAGTCGACCTAAAAAGTCTCCAGGTATCTCTGTACTGTTTTGTTTATAGATAACAGTCACGTACAAGCCTCTTCTTAAACAGCCTATAGCCTTACACCCTTCTTTAAGGCTTGAGATTAGCTTATTGCTTGCCCATTGCTTGCCTAGCTCTACCTCGTTGGCCCCGTAAAGCATTTGTGATGATAAATCCCTGGTAAAACCACCATAATTTTTCATGTTGGAACATCTAACCATGTTATCCCAGATAGGATCAGCAATTTTAATGATTTCTTCGTCTGATTTGTCGACAATACTCATCTAAAATGGTTAGGAAGCTTGCTTCTTCTCTTTATCATCAACGATATGATAAACAGGCTTTTTCTCCATTTCAAATTTTCCAGTTTCAGGATCTCTTCTAGAAACAGTTAAACAATGCCAGTTTTCATCATCAAGTTTCATATGATCACCTCTATAATAATAGCCTGGCCAACGCGTTTCTTCTCTAAATAATGTATGATGAGCAACACATTCCGATGTTACAGCTCTATGCTTAAGTTCCCATGCTCTCATCAATTGGTGATAATCTTCAGCTCCAACATGATCTAAGTCTTCTTGAAGTAGTTGTAGCTGTTCTAGGCCTTTTTTAAGTAGATTATCGTTTGTCATGTAATTATTTGTTAATCCACCACAATATTCATCCATAATTTTTTGTAGTCTTTGTAGTCCTTGTATAGGTAAAATATAGCTTGGAGAAACAGTTCCTCCAGTAATTTCATTTCTTCCCACCGTATAATTTTCAATTGGCTTGAATATTTCTTCTTTAAGCTTCTCTAATTGTGCATCAGAAACTTCAATATCATCAGCTTTTTTATCTTGAATATATTTAACAGCAGCTTTAGAGGCTAATCTTCCTTCTGTGAATGAGCCAGATGAAAACTTGTGAGCACTTCCGCCAACTGCATCTCCTGCTCCAAATAATCCATCTATTGTCATCATTCTGTTATATCCCCAAAAATATTCATCGGGTGCTATATCTTCTGGTCCACTAACCCATGCTCCTGAACATGTAGCATGAGATCCCATTACATATGGCTCTGATGTAGTTAATTCAGGATTTGTATATTTTGGATCGATATTTTGAGATGCCCATACGACTGCTTGTCCTACTGTCATTCCTAAGAAGTTTTCCCATCCAACAGTTTCTAAATGTGGGTCTTGAAATGCTTCTTTTGTGACCATATGGATTGGTCCACCGCCTGCAGCTGTTTCTTGTATAAATGCGTGATTTCTTAAACAAGTTGGTGTTGGATGATGGTCTATATATTCACCTACTAATTCTTTAGTAGCCTCATACCATTTCTTCTCATAATTTTCGCCATTAGCGTTTTGAGTATAAGTTTTTAAATGTAAGAAATACGCTCCAACTGGACCATAACCATCTTTAAATCTGCAAAGTACAATTCTATTTTCCATTTGAGTCATTTTTGCACCTGCTTGAATGGGTAATGCATAGGCAGATCCATTACTCCAAGGTGCATACCATGTTCTACCCATACCCTCACCAACTGCTCTTGGTTTAAATATATGCGATGCTCCTCCAGCAGAAACAACGACTGTTCTAGATTTAAATACGTGAAAATTTCCAGTTCTAACATTAAAGCCAACTGCACCTGCTATTCGGTTTGGATTTTTTTCATCTTTTAAAAGATGAGTAATCATTATTCTGTTATAAATTTTATCAGCAGATTTTTTTGCAGCCTCTGCTACAATTGGTTTGTAACTTTCGCCGTGTATCATTATTTGCCACTTACCTTCTCTTTGATATCTTCCAGTTTCTTTATTTTTCATCATTGGAAGACCCCATTCATCAAACATGTGAACAGTTGAGTCTACATGACGTGCCATGTCATAACCTAAATCTTCTCTAACAAGACCCATCAAATCATTTCTTGCGTACCGTACATGGTCCTCTGGCATATTCTCACCCCACTGCATTCCCATATAACAGTTAATAGCGTAAAGACCTTGTGCAACTGCACCACTTCTATCTATATTTGCTTTTTCTACACAGATTATTTTTAAATCTCTTCCCCAGTGTCTTGCCTCAAAGGTAGCACCTGTTCCAGCCATACCTCCACCGACAACTAGTACATCACATTCTTCAATGATTGTTTTGTGCTTAGCCATTAATAATAAACGCCTTGCTTAAATGAATTCTTATCTAAAGTTGGTAAATCTTTTTCAGTATTTAAACCATGTGGCTCATTATATAAAATTTGTGAATTAATCTCTCCTTGATTAGGAGTATCAGCTTCAGCTAATTTTGGTATGAATTTTCCCCAAGGTTTTGTTGTTATTGGCGATACAAAATTCTTCTCTGTGCCGTTTCTAAATTTAATTCTCCAAGAGATAGTTCCTTTCTCTTCTTCTCTTCTAACTCTAACACTATGACCCATTGGAGCAAAGTCAGCATATCCTCTTACATCAATTGCATGGTTAGGACATGCCTTGACGCATGAATAGCATTCCCAACAAAAATTTGGTTCTATATTTTTTGCTCTTCTAATAGTTTCGTCTATGTGCATGATATCTGATGGACATATATCTACACAATGACCACAACCATCACATCTCGTCATGTATACAAAAGTTGACATATCTACTTATTACCTTTCTTTAAAATTTTATCAATCATATTAATAGTGCTTTGGTGCCTCACGTTTAATTCCAAGTCCAAATTGTTCTGGAGCATCTGCAGGTGGAGGTAAATTATCTCTAGAACCATCTGCTTCTGCTAAATTTTTTTGGATTGCAGCACCTGGTTTGTAGAACATATGAGCAAATTTAGACCAGTAAACTCCTCCAAATAAAACTATGTTAGCAACCGCAAACAAAATTAAAAATAAAATACTTAAACCAGTAGATCCTGAATATTGGAAATACGACCAAGCTAAACCAAACGTAGACGATAATACTAAAGCTAAAACAAATAAATCTGCTTTTATGATTCTAAAAACTGAGTGAGCTTCAGCAGATACATCTACTCTTAAAAAAAACCAAAACCAATAAGCTCCTAAACAAGTTAAAATTGCACCAGCGTGCCAAATGATTGGCCATATAGATGGAGTTACCGCATTAGGAGAAGAATATCCAAATATCATAACACCTGAACCAATCCAAAATAATATTGTTCCATACATTCCTAATACATGTGCAAATCTTCTTTTGCCCAAACCTAATTCAGATGTAGTTCCAATATCATGTACTACTGTTTTAGAAATTATCGCTGTTTTTTCTCCAAGACTTAATTCTCTACTTGCTGCTTTTTTTGCTTTTTTAGCATTATTAAAAAAATATTTTACATTCTTCTTGTGAATAATATCCATCAGTGTTCCAATCACTACTAATGCTAACATCAAAAAAACAAATGCTTGCAAAGCAATTGAAGGAACTGTTGAAGAAAGGACAGCAAATGGATTTGTTGTGAACATATTATTATCTCCGCTAAATATAATACTAATCTAAGTTCTTAATCTATAAAAAATATTAGTTCAACTGACTAATAATCTCATCTCAATAAAAAAATGTTAATAAAAGTTACTTTTTCCTTACATAATGCTGTTTAGAAGAAATTACAGCTCGAACACCACCTTGAGGATTTTTAACATCATTTTTTCGTCTTGGAATCAGATGAATATGACAATGATTAATAGATTGTCCTGCAACCTTTCCTGAATTGGTACCAATATTAAAACCTTTTACAGATTTATCGTTCATTTCAATTTTTTTTTTCAGTTTCTTTATTAATTTATTGCACGCTAAGATTTCTTTTGAAGTTAGATCAAAATAATTTTTAACACACCGCTTTGGAATAATAAGTGAATGAAATTTTGATACAGGGTAAGTGTCAGTCGTTGCATAAGCTAGTTCATTTTCAAAAAGATATTCCTTTTTCTTTGTAAAACAGAATAGGCAAGGGTTATTAGGATTTCTCATAAATAATTACTCAATTTTTTTTGTTTTAGTATTTGAGTTTGATATTTACTTACAAAAATTTCATAGGATTTATATTTTTTTCTATTCCAGTTTTTCTCTTTTATAGATGAAACAGTAGAAACTCCCTTGCCAGATCCGATTAGAAGTATCTCCTCGTATTGATTTAATTTATTTATATTAATATTAGTTTTTTTTATCTTAAATTGCTTTTCAAAAAACTTTAGATTAACTCCTCGATAAAATTTCCTTATAGGTGAATAATATTTATTATCTTTTATAAAAATAATATTTGAAGTACCTGTTTCTAGAATTTTTCCATTTGAGCAAAGAGCAATATCAGATTTTGTATTATCCATTTTAGATAAATTTTTTAAAATAAATTTATACTTCAGATTTTTATGCTCAGGCTTAATTCTATTATAATTTACTAGATTTAACTGAAGATTTTTTTTAATTTTTAATTTATCTCTTAAAGAAATAGAAATTAAACTTTTGGTAACTGCAATTCGCAATAAATGATTATAATTTTTTTGTTTATTTAAATTCGATTTAATTATTTTAAATATATCTCTTTTTAAATTTCGATCATAAATTTTATAATTTTTAGTAGACTTAATAAGATTTGTTATGTGTTCTTTAAAAAATAAAATCTTTTGAGGCTTTCCATAGATCCACATAGTTGTAAATACCCCATGGGCATTCCATAGATCTTTGAATTCTTTTTCTTTAAGATCTTTTCGACTGTAAGATTTTTTTAATAAGAATTGTACCATTTGTTGTTAAAAAAGATTCTGGATGAAATTGAAAACCATATACATCATCTCTTTTGTTTTCAAAAGCCATAGCAATATTAGTTTTAGCGCATCTCATAGTAATATCAAAATTTTCTTTAATAAATGGCTCTTGAAGCTTAAGTGAATGATATCTTCCGACTTTAAATTTAGAATTCTTTCTAAAGATGGATTTATTCGAAACAACTTTTACTTCAGATTGATAACCATGAAATATTCTCCTTTGTTGAATAATTTTGGCATTTTCACAATGTAATATTTGCTGATACCCTAAGCAAATTCCTATGATTTTTTTTCTTCCTTTAAATTTATTATAAATTTTTGAAGTATTAGGATAATCTTTGGGTGAACCGGGTCCAGGAGATAATACAATTGTATTAGATTTATTTAATAAACTGTTATTTATTTCAAAATAATTTGAACAATAAACTTTATCAAACTGAGAGAATTGATGAACTACATTCCATGTGAATGAATCCTGGTGATCTATTATATAAATCATTTAAATAATTCTAATAATGATTTTGCCTTTATAAAGTTTTCATTAAATTCTTTTTTTGCTGCACTATCTAATACAACTCCAGATGCTGCAGATATTTCTGATGTATTTTTATAATTTAATATAGATCTTATTATTATATTAAATCTCATATCTTTATTAAACTTTATATAGCCAAAACTACCTGTAAAAATGTTTCTATTCTCTTTTTCTTGTTGATTTAATAATTCTAATGTTCTTATTTTTGGACAACCTATAACTGATCCACCAGGCATCATAGATTTGATAATATTTTTTATAGTCATACCTTTTAATAGGCTTCCAGATATAGTTGTAACATAATGATATAAGTGCCTGTATTCCTCAACATACTTTTCTTTATCAATTTTTACTGTTCCTGGAATACAAACTCTGGATAAATCACTTCTTTCCATGTCAACAATCATATTATGTTCTTTAGTCTCTTTAGAATTATTTCTAAAGAACTTTAAAGCACTAGATCTGTTCGTTTTTTTACTTTTTCTTAATGTACCAGCAATAGGCTTGGTAATAATTTTGTTACCCTTTTTTAATAATAAAGTTTCAGGAGAGCAGCTTACAATAGAATAGTTTTTATCTCTTATCATAAAAGATTCTGGGGAAGCATTTGACTTCATTAATCTCCAAAAAAAATTAATTGGATTTATTGAAGATTTATTACGATATTTTGTGCAAATTTTTATTTGATATGTTTCTCCTTGTCTTATTTTTTTTGAAAAAATATCAAATATTTTTTTGTATTTTTGATATTTAATATTTAATTTAAATGGTGATAAAATTTTAGTTGGTTTAAAATAATTATTAAATTCTTGCCTTTTTTTATTTGAAAATATTGAAATATTATCTCTAATTTTAATGATTGTCTCTGGTTTGTAAAAAACTCCTTTATAAAAACTATTTTTAGACTGTTTACTTATTTTAATACCAAGTAAATAATTTAAAATTTCATATCCAAAAAAACCAACATATTGATCAGTTTCTTTTTTATATTTCATTTTCTCAAAAGAATTTAAAAATTTATGTATATTTTTTTTTGATAAATTAATTTTTTTAGAAAAATCTGTATAAATGTCGTAACCATTATCGACCTTGTAGATTATCAGTGGCTTATCCGACTGATAAAGTTTTTCTAAATACGGGTTAAATTTAAGTTTATGCGATTTGCTGTCTTTCAATTGGCTTCTCTTTTATAGGTAAATGTATCAAACCAGCAAAAATAGATAATGCGATAGATATGTACCAAGCATAATCAAAATTGCCGTTAAGTTCATAGAAAACTCCACTCAAATAAGCTCCTAAAAAAGATCCAATTTGATGACTTACAAAAACAATTCCATATAATAATCCGATATACTTAGTTCCAAATACTTTTCCTATGATTCCATTGGTTGGTGGAACTGTTGATAGCCACAACATTCCAAAAGTAATTCCAAAGATTACTGAATTAAAAACACTTGGTGGTAGGAATATGAAATAAATAATTGACACTCCTCTTAGTAGGTAAATTGCACTTAATAGAATTTTTTGACTGTATCTAGTTGCAAGATATCCACTTGTAATTGTTCCAACCATATTAAAAAGTCCGATTAAAGCCAAAACCATTGCTGCACACCAATCAGGTAATCCTTTATCAATCATATACGTGGGTATATGAGTTGCAACTAAAGCAATGTGCCAACCACATACAAAGAAACCTAACGTAAGATAGATGTAACTTTTATTTGAAAAAGCCTCTTTTAAAGCTTCTCTAGCTGTTTGATTGTTATTTTGATTTGTGCCAACAGGTATTTTTGGTGTTGAAACAAATAATGCCACAATTAATCCTAAACCTAAAAAGAAACAGAAAAATAACATTGTATTTTCCCACCCATGTTCAACGAGTGAATATCTAGTAATTAATGGTGATATAAAATATCCAAAAGATCCTGCTGATGTCACTATGCCTGTTGCTATTGTCCTGCTTGAAACTGGGAAATGTTTTGCAACAACTGAAACAGGTATACTGATAGCTGTGGATCCCAGTCCAACGCCAACTAATATTCCAATTGTTATAGTAAAATAATAACCAGTATTAAAACCTGAATAAAACAATAAAATTGCCAACAAATAAAAAACAAAACCAATAAAGATTGCAATATTACCACCATACTTATCCGTAATAATCCCAAACATAGGACTGAAAACACCCCACAATAAGAGCTGTAATCCCATTGTAAAACCGAACTGTGTTATGGTGATATCTAAATCAGTTGCAAAATCAAAATAAAACATTCCAAAAGTTTGTCTTATTCCTAATGCAATAATAACAACAACAGATGCAGCTATTACAGTAACTATTGCTTTTTTTGTTGGAAAAAATTTGGTGTCATTCATCTAACAGATGTAATAGCCTGTTTAATGTCAGCAATCAAATCATTTGGGTCTTCTAAACCAATATGTAATCTTATAATATGTTCATTATTACTCAGCTTTGTGTAGCTCCTGTTGCCCAGTGCCAATTTGTCTTGATATAAAGCAAGACTTTCAAATCCACCCCAACTGTAACCATGGGCAAATAATTTTAGTTTATTTAAAAATTTAATTACAGAATTTTTATTTCTAGAAATAATTTTTACACCAATTAACCCAGATGATCCTGAATAATACTTTTTCCACATTTTGTATTGTTTAATATTTTTTTTAATTGGGTAAAAAACCTCTTTAACTTTTTTTTGTTTGCTCAAAAAATTAGCTATCTTGATGGTATTTTCTTGATGTTTGTCTAACCTAATATCTAACGTTCTTATTCCTCTCATAATTAAATAAGCATCATCAGGACTTAGTCTTAAACCAACTGCTTTTTGACTTAATTCCACTTGTTTAAAAAGTCTTTTTTTAATAGCTAAACTGCCACCCATAACATCTGAATGACCAGAATAATATTTTGTCGCTGAAACTATAGACATATCAAAGCCTAAGTCTAAAGGCTTGATTAAATAAGGTGTTCCCCAGGTGTTATCAATAGCTGTATAAATATTCTTATTCTTAGCAAAAGATAATATTTTTTTTAAATCTTGAAATTCAAATGTGTTGCTTCCTGGGTTTTCAACAAAAATAAGTTTAGTCTTATTTGTAATTTTTTTTTTTAAGTCATCTAAGTTTTTTGGATCATAAAATACTGCTTTAATATTGAATTTTTTTAAATAGTCTTCGGTTAAAAATCTTGTGGGAGAGTAGACTGAGTCAGTAATAATGATTTCATCACCAGGTCTTACAACACTAATCACTCCAAGAAAAACTGCGCCAAATCCTGTTGGAGTTAAATACACTTGATAAGCATTTTCAATTTTTCTTAATAGTTCTTGTAGTGAAAAAGTTGTCGATGTTCCTTTTCGACCATAATCAAAATTTTTGCTTAAGGGATTTTTTTTATAATTACTTTGTGTTTTCTTTATATCTTGAAGAGTTTTAAATATTATCGTTGAAGCTCTTACTACTGGCGGATTAACTGACTGATTTAAATAATCTTTTCCTACTTGTTTTAAAAAAGTTTTAACTGAATAATCCATAAAAAAAATTGATTAGTTATATTGACAATGCTATATCCCTCAAATAAGTCAATAAAATTGTAAAACTAAGGAGATTATGGGATACCCTAAAAAGCATAGAGGCCGAAGAAAGATGGGCTCAAAAAAAAGAAGAGCAAGAAAGAAAAACAAAAAAAAATAGGCTTTATTTATGAAACTTGTTTCCAAATCCAGAATATTGGGTTTGGTTATCTTTTTAATACCCTTGTTAACTGTTAACTCTATTTTAATATTTTCACAAAGTTTTCAATTTAAACAAAAACCAATACCTGGAAATTATTATAAAGACATTAAAATTTATGACGCTGGTAAAGCTCTTAGAGATAAACAAGATGTTCAAAGACTTGGATTTATAATACCTTATGTTGATGGCGCGACCTCTATAAGTAGATTGGGTAGGGTATTTCCAAACTGGTTAGTATTTAAACCTTTAATGATATTTACAGGAATTTTATTATGCCTCTTTTGGAGAAATCAAAAAAAAATATTTGCAGATGTAAATGTTGACAAAAAACTGGTCAATAAATTTTATTATTTTGGATTAATAAGTGGAATAACTTTAATCATACATAGTATATTTTTAGGTATTAAATACGATTACGATTTATATAAGTTTTTAATAAGATTAAACCTTGCATGTTGTGTGCTATTTGCAATATCCACAAAATTTTATTTTGTAAAATGTGTAAAAAAAGCTTCTGAAACTTATCTAGAATTGAAAAACATTTTTTTTAAAATGCAATATTTTCTTGTACAGATACTTTTAATTGTTTTATTTCTAAGCCTATTTTTACTTTTATTTGAAAACTCAAAAACTTTTATTTTAATTTTAGAGTGGAATTATTTTTTTGCAATTTTCTTATTTTATTTACTTTATTCTTTGAGTTGGAGAAGGGTTACTATTTGATCCAGCCTCCACCAAGTACTTTGTCACCAAATTGATCTTTTTTATAAAAAACACAAGCTTGTCCGGGAGATATACCATCCTCTGGCTTTTTTAAATTAACCTCAGCTTCATTTTGATTTAATAAATTTACTTTTGCATCTAATAGTTTGCCAGTAGATCTAACTTTAACTAGCACATCTTCAAATAATTCACTCTGGTCTGACAATAAATTTATATTTTTTAAATTAATTTTCTTTTTTCCAAGGTGCTCTCTTCCACCAACAATAATTTCATTATTTTCAGCATCAATTTTAATTACATATAATGCGTCTTTGTCGGCTACTTTAATTCCTTTTCTTTGGCCAATAGTAAAATTTATAATTCCATCGTGCACACCAATTACTTCACCATTTAGATTTTTAATATTACCTTTTTTTAAGGAATCTGGCTTAAACTTTTTTATTACTGATGAATAGTCTCCGTTAGGAACAAAACATATATCTTGACTATCTGGCTTATCTGCAACATTTAAATTTAGTTTTTTGGCGATATCTCTAGTTTCATTTTTTAACATTCCACCTAATGGAAATCGTAAATAATTTAATTGCTCTCTTGTAGTATTAAATAGAAAATAACTTTGATCTCTATTTTCATCTACTGCTCTATACATATTATTTTTTTCATTTATTGTTATATTTTTTACATAATGACCTGTAATCAAAGCATCAGCATTTAAATCTTTAGCAACTTCATACAAATCTTTAAATTTGACAGTTTGATTACACTGTACGCATGGTATTGGAGTTTCTCCTTTTAAGTAACTTTCTACAAAATTATCAATAACACCTTGCTTAAATTTATCTTGGTAATAAAGAATTTTATGATCAATATTTAATTTATGAGCAACTCTTTTTGCATCTATAACATCTTGGCCTGAGCAACATACTTTTGATTTAACAACTTCTTTACTATCGTTGTATAGTTTTAATGTTATACCGGTAACATTATATCCTTGCATTTTCATCAAACCTGCAACTGTAGATGAGTCTACACCACCAGACATAGCTACAATTACTTTTGTATCAGTAGGTTTCTTATCTAATCCAATTGAGTTTAACTCTAAATTCATGTGGTGGTATTTATACACATTTCTATTATAAGTAAAATCAAATGATTTTAGATTTTGAACCAGGTGATAAAGTTATAAATCCTAATAATAAAGATTGGGGAATAGGACAAGTGCAATCAATTATTAAGGAAAAAGTAACTGTGAATTTCGAAAATGTAGGAAAAAAAGTTATCAATGCTAAAAATATCGAATTAGAAAAGTTAGAATAAATGAAACAAATCGAAATAAAGGCAGCTATTGAAAAATTGATTGACACTTTTTTATACGCAGGAAAAGTTTCAATAGAATTAAGAGAAAAAGGATTAAAAAAAGAAATTAAGGAAGATAACACACCTGTTAGCAATGGTGATCTTGAAGTTAATAGAATTTTAACTGAAAAAATAAGTGACTTAACTCCTCAAATACCGATTGTATCAGAAGAAACTAGTCATAATAAATCCAAGAAAGATTTAAAAAATTTTTGGCTAATAGATCCAATTGATGGTACTTATGATTATATTAATGATCTTGACGAATTTACTCTAAATGCTGGTTTAATAATTAACAATCGAGCTGTAGCAGGTATAATATACGCACCAGCTAAAAATAGATTATTTTATTCTTATGAAAAAGGTTGTTCATTTGAAATAATTAATAATAAACATGTAAAATTAGACTGTACAAAGACTTCAAATAATAAAATTAAATTTGTATCATATTCAAATAAACTAAAACCTGAAATAAACAAAATATACCAAACAATGAATGTTAGCGAATTTAAAAGGATGAAAAGTTCTTTAAAATTTTGTGTAATAGCTTCAAATGAATACGACGGCTACGTTGCAGAGCCTAGAGCATGTGAATGGGATATAGCTGCTGGGCATGCTATTCTTGAAAATGCGGGGGGTATAGTTACAGATTTTGAGGGAAATGAAATACTTTACGGAAAAGAAAATTTTAAAAATCCTAGTATAATTTTGAAAAGAAATAAAAATATATAATGAGTGAACAATTAAGAATAATATTAATTATAATAGTTTCTGTATCTATTTTTGGATTAATACTATTTGTGATAGTAAAAAACTATATCAAAAGTAAAATTCAGTATTATTTAGAAGAAAAGAATAAAAAATCTAAAGAAGATTTATAATTTTTAAATATTCCTCTTTATCTAGCTCCATTACTCTTCTGGAAACTTCAAAATCAAATCCAGATCTTGCTAATATACCAATATCTTTTTTATAGAATAAAGGTCTATTATCTTCAGTTCTTGAAGGACCAATTCTTTTTTTTTTACAAACTTTTATGGCTGAAAAAAAATCTTGATCTTCATTATTTTCATTAATTTGTTCAATTGTATTTTTTATGTATTTTTCTCCAACTCCTTTGCTTATTAAATAATTTCTAATCTTATTTATTGATGAACCTCTTTGGATTAGACTTTTTGCTTTTGTTTCTGAATAAAATTTATCATTAATAAATTTAGATTTTTCTAAATCTTCAGCAACAATCTCGATTAGATCTGAAATATTGCTTCTTTTAACGTTATCAACTTTAGATCTTAAATATTTCTTTAAAAGATATGTTTTTAGCTGTTGTTTTGATGGTGCAAATTTTTCTACATAATTAAGTGCAAAGTTGCGCATTTCATCAATTGTCGCTTCTAAATTTTTTTTTTTATTTTTTATAGGAATCATTATTGCATTTAATATAATATAACCCTGATGATTGAACAAATATCTGCATTTTTTACAGTAGAAATGATCTATATGTGGTTGAATATAGGTGTAATACCATTTTGGTTAATGCTTATTATTTTTCCACAAACTAAAGTTTGTGGTTTATTTGTTACATCAATAATTCCAACATTTATTTTGGCAAATGTTTATGTTTATCTATTATATATATTCTTTTTTGCAGGATATGATTTTGATAAAAACTTTATTTTGTACTTAAGTTTTTATGATCTAGCTGAGCTTTTTGAGAATAATGAGTTTTTAATTTTATTTTGGACACACTTCTTAGCTATAAATTTATTTTGTGGATCTTGGATTGTTAGAGACAGTCAAAGGTTCTATATGTCAAAAATATTAATCTTTTTTCCTTTAATTATTACTTATTTTATTGGGCCGATTGGATTATTTATTTATTGGATAATTAGAATCTTTTTTGCAAAAAGAATTACTTTGTTTGACTAAAATTATTTGATTACTTTAAATCCAGCAATCTTCATTTGAGAAAATCCACCTTCTACATGTGATATTTTTTCAAACCCCATTTCTTTTAATGATTTTGTTGCTAAAGCTGATCTCAATCCTCCTGCACAGAACAATACCATTTCTTTATTCATGTCTATCTTGCCTTCTTTAAAGTACGGACTGTCTGGATCCATCCAAAACTCTAACATTCCTCTAGGAATGTGATGAGAATTTTCTATTCTCCCCATTTTTTCTAATTCTCTGACATCTCGTAGATCAATCAAATTACATTGATCTTTATTAACCAACTCCAATGCTTCACTAGTTGTTAAAGTTTTAATTTGAGAAAGTGCTTCTGAAACTAATTCTTTTGATGATTTTATACCCATATAATTTAAGATAATACATATCAAAATAAATGAAAAAAAACATTATAAAAAAATTATTTATACTAATTGCGAGAAAACTAGGTTTAGAGCTAATTGAACAATCCAATCTAAAATTTATTAATAAAGATAATAATAAAAAATCTATAGTTATACCACTTGGTAAAGTTAAATTAACTAGAAAAGTAAGGGATTTATTAATAATTTTTAGAACTAATATTGATATTTTAATATGGGATCAAAACAAAAAAAGAATATTTGAAGCTGATAAAATAGAATACTCGAAAAGATGTTTGATATCATTAATAAAATCTATGAAATCACTTTCTTCTTTAAGAAATGATATAAAATTAAAATTATTAGTAATTGATAATAGTTTGGATACATCTGATAATAATGAATTCAAAAATATTCTTGATAAAAGCGTTATTGATTATAAAATTATTAATCACAAAAATGATGAATATAAGAACAAAATTCAATTTGATAGTAACAAAGAAACTTTTAGTAATCTCTCTAGCCTGTTAAAATGTTATGAAACAGCTAAGTTTGAAGTTAAAGATTTGGTCTATTTTGTTGAGGATGATTATATTCACGAGGAAAAATGTCTTGTTGAAATGATCGAAACATATGAGAGATTATCATCACAATTAAAAAGAGAAATATTTGTTTGTCCTTCAGATTATCCATACTTATACACAGATATTGATCAATCAAAAATATTTGCTGGCAGTAATCGACATTGGAGATCTATAAACAAAGTTTTATGTACTTTTTTAGTTTCAAAGGAACACCTATCAAAATATTGGGATAATTTTAATAAGACTTGTTTAATTAGAAATGATCCATTTGAGAAACACATAAATGAAATTTTTACTAAGGAAATATGTATATCGCCTTTAAAATCTTTGGCAGTTCATATAACAAATATTAATTCATCATATGGTTTATCGCCATATATTAATTATATGAAACTATGGAAAGAAAATGAAAATGTCTAAAATAACACAAAAAAGAGCACCAAATTTTAAATTACCTTCTACAAATACTGGTAATTTTGAATTAAATAAAATTAAAAGTAAATATAAAGTTTTATATTTCTATCCAAAGGATAATACACCAGGTTGCACTGTTGAAACTAAAGACTTCAATTCTCTACTTTCACAATTTAAAAAACTAGATTGCGAAGTTATTGGTATTTCTAAAGATAGTATGGAAAGTCATGAAAAATTTAGAGATAAATTTAAAATTAAGTTTGATTTGGTAGCAGACGTTAAAAAAGAAGCGATAAAAGCTTATAAAGTTTGGGGTAAAAAAAAATTCATGGGTAGAGAATTTATGGGATTAATAAGAAGCACATTTTTAATAAAAGACGATAAAATTATTAAAGAGTGGCGTTCAGTAAAAGTTAAAGACCACGCAAAAGAAGTATTAGAATTTTTAAAAACAGTTTAATAAAAAAAGGCCCCATTTAAGGGGCCTTTTTAGTTTAACTTAAGGGAGGGAGTTAAATTTAGTCTCTTATTGCGTAAGCTATCACGCCAGTTTCGGTTACGTCTGTACCTTTCAGTTCAGCCTCTTTACTTAATCTGATTCCCATAGTGTTTTTCATAATTGCCCATACAATGTACGACACTACGAAAACAAATGCGTTTATCGAGATTACACCGATTAACTGTGCACTAAAGTTTGCATCAGAGTTTGTTAGTGGAACAGCTAATGTTCCCCAAACTCCAGCAAATAAGTGAGCTGGTATTGCACCAACAACATCATCAATTTTAAATGAGAATAATAGTTTTGTTCCAAACACTACTATTAATCCACCAATTGCACCAATGAATATTGCTGCTATAGGTGCTGGCGCTAGCGGTTCAGCTGTTATTGCAACTAATCCACCAATCGCACCGTTAAGCATTTGAACTACATCAGTTTTACCATACATTAATCTAGTAATTACTGCTGCTGCTAATACACCACCACACGCTGCTAAGTTTGTATTAATAAATATATTAGATACTGCTACTGCATCATCGAAAGTTCCCATAGCAAGCTGTGAACCACCGTTGAAACCGAACCAACCTAACCATAAAATAAATACTCCAACTGTTACCAAAGGTATAGAAGAAGCAGCAAATGGTCTCATTGGCTTAGCTGCACCTGATTTATCAAATCTTCCTGTTCTTGCACCTAACAACATGGCACCTGCTAAAGCTGCAGCACCACCAGTTGAGTGTACAAGAGTTGAACCAGCAAAATCAGAGAAACCTAAAGCGGCTAACCAGCCACCACCCCACTGCCATCCCATGACAATTGGATAAATGATTCCTGATAAAATTGCTGCAAATAAGAAGAAAGGCCATAATTTAATTCTTTCTGCTAACGTACCAGATACAATTGATACTGTTGTTGCACAGAATACCATTTGGAAATACCAATCCGAACCATCTGCATATCCTGTATCAACAGCACTTGCATCAGACCACGGAGTGAATGTTCCTATATAACCACCTTCTGGAATTCCATATGCTAGATTATAACCAACCATCCAGAACATAATTCCAGCGATAGAAAATAATCCTATATTTTTTGCACAAATTACAGATACACTTTTAGAAGTTACCATTCCTGATTCTAGCATCGCAAATCCGCAAGCCATAAACATGACAAGAAAACCACAAACTAAAAATAGAAATGTATTAAAAATAAATCCAACTTCTGCAGAGACTGTAGATTCGGCATAACCTACACTTGTCATGTTTAGTAAGAAAAACAAACTTACTAAAGGACCGACAAGTTTTTTTAAATGTTTAGTCATTTAACCTCCATTGTTAAAAAGAGGTTCTTATAATTTTAAAATAAATAAAAACTAATGATTGTTGTTAAAAATAGATATGCAGTTTTTGCATGTAGAAACAGCCTTTATTAAGAATTTTACCATTCCTAATAAAGGCTGTTAAATGAGATTTACTTGTTAAATACTTCTTTAAGTGCTTTAGCAGGTAAAAACTTTACCTTTTGAGAAGCAGCGATTTGGATTTGCTCTCCAGTTCTTGGATTACGTCCAATTCGGGCTTTTCTTTTAGCCACTTTATATGTACCAAAACCTGCAATCTTTACAGAATCGTCGTTTTTCAACGCATCTAGTATAGTATTCGTAATAGTATCAAAAGTACGCTCTGCATCAGCTTTACTTTGATTTAACGAACCAGCTAGCTTTGCTACTAATTGTTTTTTGTTCATTTTAGCTCCGGTTTTAAAGGTTTATGAAACTATACTTAACAAAATCATTGATAATTCAAGCTTTTTTTTAGTATATATTTTTTTTTGAACAACAATATATAGTGGTAAAAAAAGTCAATAAATACAATGTTTTTTTAGCTATTAAAAAAGCCTTAAAATAAGCCTAAATCTTTAAGGTCGTTAAATGTTGCGAAAAACATCAAGGATAACAACAAAAACATTCCGATTCGAAAAAAACCTTCCTGTGTTTTTTGACTTAAAGGACGACCTAAAACTTTTTCAAATGCATAAAACATCAGATGTCCTCCGTCTAATAAAGGTATAGGAAATAAGTTAATTAGTCCTAAACTTATAGAAATATATGCCATCATACTGACAAAAGGTATAATTCCAAATTCTGCTACTTGACCAGAAATTTTAGCAATTCTAATTGGACCTCCCAATTGAGAACTGTCCCCTGCTCCTGTAAACATTGATCCAAGATATTTAAGTGATGAAGTTGTTACAAAATAAACTTCATTAAATGATTGAAGCAAAGCTCGTGCAGGTCCAAGTTTTTTGTGTGTTATTTGATTGTTATAAGGACTAAGTTTAATACCTACCATCCTTTTCTTTAATTTGTTTCCTAATTCATCAACGCTATCAACAAAATTTGGCTTAACTTTTAAAATTATCTCCTGGTCATATCTTGAAACTTTAAAATCGATAAATTCTGATGTTGACATTGCTATTAATTTAGAAACATCAAGAATACTCTCTACTTTTGTATTATCTATTTCAATAATAACATCATTTTTTTGCATACCAGCAACTTCTGCTGGACTATCTTTTAATACTTCATCAATTACAGCTGGTGTAAAATCTTTACCTGCAAACATGTATATGAATGTAAAAATGACTAAAGCTAATATAAAATTAGCCAGTGGTCCTCCAGCAACAATTAATGCTCTTTGATAAAGAGGTTTTGTTACAAACAATTTATGTTGGTCTTCTTTACTATATTTTTTTAGTAGCTCCTCTTGATCTGATTGTGAAAATACATTCCTATCTCCGAAAAATTTTACATAACCGCCTAGTGGTATCCAACAAACTTTCCATCTAGTTCCTGATTTATCATTCCATCCAAATAATTCTCGACCAAAACCTATTGAAAAATCTGTTACACCAACACCATATCTTTTCGCAAAATAATAGTGTCCATATTCATGAATGAAAACAACAACAACGATTAATACAATAAATGGTAATACAAAATTAAGCATTTGTTAAATTATACAATAATTAAGTTTTTAATAAACATCAATTATTTCAATTTCCATGCAATTATTGGTGATAAAGTTGCCGCAATAAATGAACAAAATAAAAGAGATTGAGAAATATACGATGGTGCTAAATCCATAGGCAAAATTACGCCAAATAGTATTGATTTAGAAAAATCTGGACTTGGGAAAAATAATAGTCCTGCAATTAATCCTATTAATATAGAAACATATGCATTTTTTTCATCATAAGATTTAGAATAAAAAGTATAAAAAACACTTAGAACAGCCGCACAACAAAATAAATCTGCTATTAAGAATAAATAAAGAATACTAAATCCTTTTGATGCAACAAAAAAAGCTATGACCGAAAGAAAAATAACAAATTGTTTTGAGATATTTAAATGATTATTTTTTAAATTTAACACCTTATCTACATCTACTATTATCAAACTTGAAATAGCATTTATTAAAGTATCAATACTGCTTATTGTTAAAGAGATAGCTAAAATTATTACAATGACTGAAAATATTATTAAATTTTCTTTTAATAAAATTGAAAAAAATGCAAGATCAGGTATTACATTAGTATCTTGAGAGACAGCCACTAAACCACTAAATCCCATAAAAAAGACTATTGGTAATATTATTAAAAATGAAAATATTAAACTTTTTTTTAAAACTTCGTAATTTTTTGCAGCATAAACTCTCTGCCAATTACCTTGATGAAAAAGATTAGTTGCAGCAACAGCAATAAAGAAAGTTAAACCAGCAGTATAATTTGGGAGATAACTAAAACTTAACAAATGCGGATTATTATTTTTAATAATTTCAAAGTTAAATTCGTTTGTTTCAATTGAGGTAATAAAAATTAAACTAATTATTAAAAGAGCTGTAAATACAAAAAATTGAATATTATCTGTGATTAAGGATGCTCTTAACCCTCCATATAATGTGTAAAGTAAAGAACATGATATTACTATTAAAGAGGTAATCCATAATTCAGTACCAGATATGTAATTAATTAAAAAAGCTACAGCAGTAACTTCAGCAATTAAAAAGATTGTCATATAAAAAATGGAAAAAACTAAAATAAGTTTATAAAGATTTGGTCCAAATCTTAATCTTATAATTTCAATAATACTTTTGCCTTGCGGATAACTAGTTCTAAATTTTTTACCAAGATAAATTAAAATAAAGAGTGGAAATGCAGTTCCTAGTGAATAACCAATCACTGCACCAATTCCTCCCCATGTTGCTGCTGATGCAGGTCCAAATAAAATCCAAGCACCAAGTGCTGAAGCAACAAGACTTGTTGTTAAGGATAAAGTTCCAATCGAACGGTTTGCAACTAAATAATTATTAAGTCCTTTAAATTTTTTTGAAAAATAAATTCCAACAAAAACAAATATTAAAGAAATTGAAATAATTAATATTATTGCTGATGATTGATTGATTATATTTAAATTATTCATTTTCCCTTTCTGAATTACCGGACAGGTTCTAAGGGTATTTCTCAGCCTTCTGGCACCCCATTTACAACTTATTTCAAAGATTAAATGAAATCAATTATTAACTTAGCACTACTAACAAGAATTAAAGCGTAAATGATATTATAAAATAAATTTTCCTCAATTATTTTAAGTAATTTATAACCTATAAATATTCCAATAAGCGCTAAGGGAAAGAGAGTAACTGATTGATATAAAGTATCAAAATTCATCATAGATAAATAAACATACAGAGGAAGCTTAATTAGATTTACACAACTAAAAAAAATAATTCTTGTACCAACATAAATTTCTTTTTTCATTCTTAGTGGAAGCAAATAAAGACTTGTTGGAGTTCCTCCCGCATGAACACAAAAACTTGAAAAACCAGCAATGGATGAACAAATAGCACCTTTAAAAAAGTTTTTTTTTGCGGGTATAGTTTTTTCTTTTTTAAATAAAAAATAATGACCAGAAAATAAAAAACCCATTATCCCAACAATTAATTTAAGCAAATCCTCAGAAAAAAAAGTAAATGTAAATGAGCCAATTATTATTCCAATAGCTGCAAATGGAACTATTAATTTAAGTGTTCCAAAATCAAACTCTCTTCTAAATCTATAAACTGCAATAATGTCTGAAAAAATTAATATTGGTAAAATAATTGCAAGTGCTTGATTTAATGGCATTACTACTGTCATTAATGGAACTGAAATTAATGATATTGATCCACCTAAACCTGATTTAGCAATTCCATATAATACGATAGCTGGAACAACACTAACAAAGAATAATAAATTTATCTCCATTATAAATTAGAAATATAGTAATAAAGATAAAACCACTAATATTAAAACTAATATAATGACAGCTATGTAATTGAATTTAATTTTAAATTTGCTTAATAAAAATTCATTAATTTTTTCCCAGAAAATAATAATTAAAATTAATAGTACTGCTGGAAGAATAAATTTAATCATAAATCTATTTACATCAAAAAATACATCAATCCAAATATAACAAGTATAATTATTATCCAAATTGAAAAATTAGATATCAATTGTTTAATATTTGAGTTTGATCTGAGAAAATTAGGTAGAACTAATATTAAGACTAATATTAAAAATATTGCAGGAATTATCTGGTCAACAGTCAAATTAATTTTTTATATTATAACCTTTTTTAAGTATAATTGAGACAAGAGTTACACATGCAATTAAAAATATAAACATTGTTGAAATACTTATCCAAATATCAAAATCAGAAACTCCATAAAATGCAAACCTCAGCCCATTAATTAAATATACAACAGGATTAAAATAAGTGACTGTTTGCCAGAAACTTGGGAGCATATCTAGCGAATACAAACTTCCACCTAAGAATACCATTGGTGTTATGACAATTGTTGGTATTATAGACATTTGCTCGAAATTTTTACTAAGAAGTCCAATTAAAAACCCGAACAAAGCAAAAGTAAAAGCAACTAGAATTAATAAGAAAATCATTAGTAAAGGAAACTTTACATTTACTTCTGCAAAGAAAAGTGAAGTGCAGAAAATTACTGCAGCAACAATTAAGGTTTTAGTTGCACCTGCACCAACATAAGCAATTACAATTTCTACAGTAGAAATTGGAGCTGCTAAAATTTCATAAATTGTTCCATTAAATTTAGGAAAAAAAATTCCAAAAGAAGTGTTACTGATAGATTGCGTTAATAATGTTAACATCAATAATCCTGGAACTATATAAGAGCCATAACTAATGCCATCAATTTTTTGTACATAATCCCCGATTACCGAGCCGAATACTATAAAGTATAATGAAGTAGATAAAACTGGAGAAAGAAGAGATTGTATTAATGTTCTTCTAAATCTATCCATTTCATGAAAATAAATTGCTCTTAATGCGTAAAAATTAATCCTCATTATTTTCCTTTACCAATGTCACAAAAATCTTTTCAAGATTATTTTGCTCTGTTTTTAAGTCTCTCATCCTCAAACCTGCATTTTTTAAATCTTGAAGCATCTTTGTAATACCTGTTCTTTCAGCATGTAAGTTATAGTTGTAAATTAATGAATAATTATCATTAGAGATTGATAGATTATATTCATCAAGCTCTGATGGAATTTTCTCGACTTTATCCTGTAACTCAATAGTTAATTTTTTATGACCCATTTTTTTTAATAAATCTATTTTATTATCAACAACAATGATTTCTCCTTGATTAATTACAGCAACTCGGTCTGCGATTGCCTCTGCTTCTTCAATATAGTGTGTTGTTAAAATTATGGTTACTCCAGTTTTCCTTAATCCCTCTACAACTTTCCACATATCTTTTCTCAATTCTACATCTACACCTGCCGTTGGTTCATCAAGAAATAATATCGAAGGTTCATGAGATAATGCTTTTGCTATCATTACACGTCTTTTCATTCCCCCTGAAAGCTGATTTAACCTTAAATCTTTTTTATCCCATAAACTAAAATCTTTTAGAACTTTTTCTATATGTTGGGGGTTTGGCTTTTTTCCATATAAGCCTCTTGAATATGAAACATTGTTAAACACTGTTTCAAATTGTTCTAGTGAAATTTCTTGGGGGACCAGTCCTATTCTTGATCTTGTTTCTCTATAATCTTTTAT
Source organism: uncultured Pelagibacteraceae bacterium (assembly GCA_902586225.1). Lineage (GTDB taxonomy): Bacteria > Pseudomonadota > Alphaproteobacteria > Pelagibacterales > Pelagibacteraceae > Pelagibacter. The sequence continues at coordinate 35,443 of CACIGO010000002.1, read as the reverse complement.
AATATCAAAACCATCTACTGTAATTACTCCGGAAGTTGGTTTAACTATACCACATACAATACTTATCAGTGTTGTTTTGCCAGCTCCATTTGGTCCAAGCATAGCAATAATTTCACCTTGCTTTATATTTAGATTAACAGTTTTTAAAGCGTTAAATCCATTATCGTATACCTTTGAAAGGCCATCAATTGTTATTAAATCTTTAGTCATTATCTGAGGTCTTAATTTGATATAGAGATGTTTTTAGTGACAAGCAATATTATATTTTTTTAATCTCCAATAATTGTATGGCCATGGAGTTAAAAATCCAACTAAAAGCATTATTGGTACTACCCACCAATTTAAAATAGCTCCACCTGTTAAAATTACATCTGTGAGGTTCATGGCTATTTCCATACTGACCATTGATATAAAGCTCATACCAAGCGCAGTCTTTAATGCTTTGGAAAAATCAAGTTTTTGTCTTATTAAAATTATAGTTTCTAAAATAATACTTGTAATCAAACCATTTATAATTGCTAAAGTCATGATAGCTAAAACAGGCCAGGGAATTCCTGTTATCTGAAAATACAATATAGTTCCAAAGTCACCAATTGCACAGCCTAGTAAACACCAAGCAGTATTTTTTGCGCTTCTTTTCCAAGTATGTTTGCATGACCAATTAAAATTAACTGCTTCTGAACTCATTGTTTGCTCATTTCTAAATGATATTCATAAATATCATCTTTCCAATAAGATTTAATGTACGAAAGAATGTTATCAATACCTTCATCACTTATTTTATCACCAAAACCCATCATCTTGCCTTCATAATTTTTTATCAATTTAGCAAATCCATACTTTATCATTCTATGTAGTAACTCATCTGTATGATGCCAAGTATGACCTGTTCCATTTAAAGGCGGTGCTTTTCTATGCCCATCCTCATCTAAACCTTGCCAATTTGTAGCTCCAGCTAAATTTGCTTGGTGACAAGAAACACAATATTGATTGTATAATATCTTGCCATTTTTAATTGCTTCTAATGAATCTCTAGTTATGGGGTAGTGCGAATGAGAGAAAGCAGTATCTGCATAAAATAAAACAATAAAAATAAAAAAATACTTTTTCATTAGTGTGGAGCCCTATATCTGCTATGACAAGCTTTGCAGCTCGACCACATATATTGTTTCAAAGCTGCTCTAAAATCATCTTGGTCTTCGATAATTGAAGCTAGCTTTATCATTTGATCAGAAGATTTTTTCATTAGAGCATTAAATTCATCTTTTTCTTCCCAAATAATTGGTAAAGCCTCTGTTCCGTGTCCCTCTTTAGTATTTTCTGGAAATAAATTTAGTAATTCTAAATAATTATCACTCATTCTAATCATCAGTTTTTTTGAGTCCTCAATTTCAACTTCGTTAAGTAAAATACTAATTCTTTTTGCTAGTTTATAATTTTGACTGAATAAAGATTTTCTTTTCTTTATAATGTCTTTTGCGCTTTCTTCTGATAAAACATTAGAGTTAAATGAAAAAGAAAGTGCTACAATAAACATTATTTTGAAAATATTATTTATTTTTATAAAATAGCTCATGACGAATAGTATAGCATTACAATATAGTTGGTTAGCTAAATTTTTCCATTGGTTCACTTTGCTCCTTTTAATTGCTCAGATACCAATGGGGTTTATTTTAGTCAGATTGGATTTTTCGGATTTAAGAATAACTATAGAAAATGTGCACGTAATTGTTGGGATATCTATATTTTATATAACTTTATTTAGGTTAATTTATAAATTTTTTAGCAAGTCCCCAAAACTAATGCCTGAGGCATTCTTTGGACAAAACTTGATTGCGAAATTGAATCATTTCGCTCTTTATGTCGCACTTTTAACAATAACAACATCAGGAATTTTAAAAAAGCTATTTAATGGTGAAAAACTAAATTTTTTTATTTTTAAATTAAGGATTGAAGATAACTTTGATTTAGCAGATCAATTTTACAATGTTCACGTTATTTCAAATTATACATTAATAGTTTTAATCTCATTGCATATTTTAGCAGTTTTGTTTCATCAAATATTTTTGAAAGAAAACATCTTGAAAAGAATGACCAGATAATTAAATAGAACTCATGAAAAAATATTTTGTCTTTCTTATTTTATTCTTGATACCAAATATCTCATTTGGTTTTGAAAAAACTACAAATTTTGATCTGAAAAAATTATTAGAAATTCAAAAATCTGGTAAAACAATTGTTATTAATTCTTGGAACGAATATTGTTCAACATGTGCAGCACAAACAAAAGTTTTCAATCAAGCAATGAAAGACTTTAAGGATGTTGAGTTTTTATTCTATGAGCAAACAGAACATGAAGATATTGCTAAAGCTTTAGGTGTAAATTATTGGACTACAATAGTAGTTTTTAAAGGTGAAAGTGAAGTAGCAAGAGAAATTGGTTTAACTGATAAAGACCAAATATATAATTTAATAAGCAAAGGGATATAATTCCTTTTTACCTCCCCTTTCGAGGAGGTGAATTCAACAAAAAAGAGAGAAATAAATGAATGTTAAATTCAGGAATAATTTTTTAAATTATGACTGCTATATAGAATTAATTTTTTTTTTGTCAATTTATGAAAAAGCAAGAAAAATTAGGGATTTTAATTAAGCAATGCTTTTTGAGCTGGCAAATGATCATGACCAAATACATCAGCTACAGCTTTATGAGTAACACCTCCTTTAAATATATTTAATCCTGCTTGAAAATTTTGATCATCATTTAAAGCTTTTAAGTACCCATCTTTTGCTAATTTAGATAAAAAAGGAAGTGTTGCTTTATTCAATGCAATTGTTGATGTTCTAGGAACACCACCGGGCATATTTGCAACGCAATAATGAATTATATCATCTATTATAAAAGTTGGTTCTGCAAAAGTAGTCGGTTTACTGGTTTCAACACATCCTCCTTGATCAATTGCAACATCTACAATTACTGATCCCCTTTTCATTTTTTTTAACATATTCTTTGTAACTAATTTTGGTGCCTCAGCACCCGGTATCAAAACTCCACCTACTAACAAATCACATTCAGAAATTAATTTTTCTAAATCAGTTTTATCGCTTAAGTTGGGAATTATTTTGTCTCCAAATATTTGGGAAAGTTCGTTTAATCTTTTTTCAGATTTATCTACAATATTAACATTGGCTTTCATGCCTGTTGCAATTATAGCAGCATTTTCTCCTACTACTCCACCTCCAAGTATAACTACATTTCCAGGCTCTACACCAGGAGCTCCTCCTAACAAAAGACCACGGCCTTTTTGATTTTTTTCTAAACAATGTGCACCCGCTTGTACTGACATTCTTCCAGCTACTGCACTCATTGGTGCTAACAAAGGAAGTCTTCCGTTATTATCTGTGACTGTTTCATAAGCGATGCATATTGATTTGCTGTCTATTAAGCCTTGTGTCAGTTCCTTGGCTGCAGCAAGATGAAGATATGTAAAGACAACTTGATTTTCTTTTATCATTCTTACTTCGCTAGATTGTGGCTCTTTGACTTTAACAATGATGTCGGAGTCGTTAAATATATCTTCAGCTGTGTTAACTATTTTTGCTCCACTTGATACGTAATGATCGTTTTCAAATCCTGCTTCAAAACCTCCATTATTTTCAATTAAAACTTCGTGGCCATTAGAAGTTAATGTCTTTACACTTTCGGGAGTGAGTCCAATTCTATTTTCCTGAGGCTTTATTTCTTTTGGAACCCCGATTTTCATAGAATTAAATTAATTTTTTTTGCTTTTTGAATAGTTTGTAATACCAGTTCTTAGTTTCTCAATTATTTCATCAATATGTTTTTTTTCACAGATAAACATTGGAGCAATAATTAAACAATCTCCAGTCGCTTTAAAGTTAACTCCTGCATCATAACAGTGTTTGAAACATGTAAATCCTGCTGCGCCAGGTTTTTTATGCATTTTAATATCAATACCACCCATCATTCCATAACCTCTTATGTTATCAACAACATCAATATCTTTTAAAGACATTAAACCTTCTTGGAAATATGGAGATAAATTTTTTGCTCTATTAAAGATATCATCTTTTTCAAAAATATCTTGAACCGCTAAGCCTGCAGCTACTGAAACTGGAATTCCAGAGTAAGTGTAACCATGAAATAATTCTATTGTTCCTTTTGGAGATCCATCCATAACCGTATCGTAAATTTCTTCTTTACACGCTACTGCACCTAAAGGACTTATTCCATTTGTTGTAGCTTTAGCCATTGTTATAATATCAGGTGTAACTCCGTATTCTTGCGATGCAAATGGTGAACCTGTTCTTCCCCAACCTGTAATAACTTCGTCAAAAACTAATAAAATACCATGCTTATCGCAAATTTCTCTTAGTCTTTGCAAATATCCTTTTGGTGGAACTAAAGTTCCTGTTGATCCAGCAATTGGTTCAACAATGCAAGCTGCTATATTTTCTGAGCCAAAATTTGTACAAATTCTCTCAAGGTCTTCTGCCATTTCCATACCAGTTTCAGGTTGACCAGAAACAAATTTATGTTCTGGTAAATGTGTATGTCTCATGTGAAGAACACCTGGCATCAAAACATTGGCAAATGTTTTCACGTTGTTAATCATTCCGCCAACAGAAGTAGCTCCGATATTCATTCCATGATAGCCTCTTTCTCTTCCAACAAACCTAAATCTATGTCCTTCACCTCTTGCTTTATGATATGCAACTGCAATTTTTATTGCAGTCTCAACAGCAGTAGATCCACAAATTGTATAAAAAATTCTATTTAAATTTCCTGGTGTATGTTTAGAAATTTTTGTTGCAAGTTCAAATGAACCACCAAAACCTTGTTGAAATGGTTGAGCATAATCTAATTTTTTTAACTGATTTGTAATTGCATTAATAATTTCTTCTCTTCCATGACCTAAAGGATTACAAAATAATCCCGAGCTTGCATCTATCTGAGTTTGACCTTGATGATTTTTTAAATAAACACCTTTTGCTTCTACAATTAATCTTGGAGACTCTTTAAAATCTCTATTGGATGTAAATGGCATCCAATGTTCATTTAAAGAATTTGGTATTTGAGGTTTTTCTGAACTCATAATTATGTTTCGATTCATAGACTAATTATATAAATTAACCAGTAAATTTTAGTCATACTTGCTATGTTAAATGACCGCAACTATAGGTTGTAACTTATGACTTTTGAAGCCTGTGTAATTTATTCATCATTTACTTAAAAGAAAATTTAAACTTAAATATCGATAATTAAATTTAATTAACAGGAGATGAAATGAAAAAAATAATTAGTTTCATTTTAGGAAGTTTATTTGCTCTAAACTTAACAATCACAGCAGCAAACTCTGCTGCGAACGAGGTTAGAGTTGCATACTTTCTAGAGTGGCCAAGTCCAAATTTAGAGGACATGCAAAAAAAGAATTTTGCTAAAGCTTTAGGAGTTCCAGTAAAATGGACAAACTTCACAAATGGTGGGGCAATGACAGATGCTATGTTAGCAGGAGATATTGATATTTCTTACTCACAAGGTTTAGTACCATTTATTAATGCTGTAAAATCAAATGCACCTATCAAATTAGTTGATATTGCAATGGAGTACGGAATGGGTGGAACAACTTGTGTAACATCTAATGCTTCAGGAATAACAAAAGCTAATGCAACAGAATTAGAAGGTAAAAAAGTTGCTGTTCCGTTAGGTACTATGGCTGAGTACGTTTTCGACGAAAGTATGAAAGTTGTCGGAGCTGACAGAAGCAAAATGGATATAATTCAAATGGACCCTGAAGAAGGTGCGGCTGCATTAGTAAGTGGAGATGTAGTAATGGCATGTCTATTTGGTGGTAATTCTATCAAAGCTGCAGTTGCTGTAGGATCAAGACTTTTAACTGTTCAAGAAGCAAGAGATGCAGGTATTTTAGGAATAGATATTACTTCTGTAACAGACAAGTTTATGAAGGAAAATCCTGGAATGTTGAGAACTTTTATTGAAGTAACTCATGAAGCAAATGAAAGATATAGAAATGGAAAAAGTGATATGAATTCTATGTCAAAAGCTTCAGAGATGAAAATTGCTGATATGAAAGACACTTTAAGTGGTTTTAAATTCTTAACTCCAGAAGAAACTAAAAAATCTATGGAAAGCGGAAACTTAGATGCATTCTTAAAAGGAATGGGAACTCCAGGTGGAGCAGTAGACACTAGTTTCTTACCTTTATAATTTAAAGATTAGAATAATTAAATAGGCGCCAATTTTATTGGTGCCTATTTTTTTAAGTAAATATTTTATATAAAGTCAGCTAATGAGTGATTTGATATCTCAAAATCTAAACATGATTTTCAAAACTCCAAAAGGAGAGACTGTTCATGCTTTAAAAGATTTAAATTTCAAATTAAAAAAAGGAGAACTTCTAACAGTTCTTGGGCCTTCTGGTTGTGGAAAAACAACTTTGTTAAATATTGCAGCTGGTTTCTTAAGACCAACATCTGGAAATATAACTTTGAATGGTAAAGAAATTGATGGACCTGGAGTTGAAAGAGGCATGGTTTTTCAACAAGGTGCATTATTTGAATGGTTGACTGTTGCAGAGAACGTAAACTTTGGTCTTAGAATGAAAAAAAAAGATCCTATAGAAACTTCAAAAAAAGTTGATGAGTGGCTAGAGATTGTTGGCTTAAAAGGATTTGGAAATACCCCAACATATCAATTGTCTGGAGGAATGCAGCAAAGAGTAGCTCTTGCAAGGTGTTTAATCAATGATCCTGATTTGATTTTAATGGATGAGCCTTTAGGTGCTCTTGATGCTCTAACAAGAGAAAAAATGCAATCTTTAGTTTTGAAAATTTGGAAAGAAACTGGAAAAACAATTATTTTAATTACACACTCGGTTGAGGAAGCACTACTGCTTGGTGAAAGGTTGTACGTAATGGCACCAAGACCAGGTAGGATACATAAAGAATATAATCTTCCATTTGCAGAGATGGGTTTAAAAGAAGATTTAAGAGAAATAAAAAAAAATAAAGATTTTTCGTCAAAAAGAGAAGAAATTTTATCCATGATTTGGAACATGGAGGAAGAAATTATGGGAAAAGAAAATTAAATGTTTACTCAAATAATAACAATATTAATTGTCGTATCAATTATCGGGTGCATACTTTATGGAAGACGTTTAATAAAAACTGAAAAAGTTGATGCAGTTTTTGGAAATCCAGAAAGAGCAAAAGGTGGAACTCATTGGATAATTGTCGGAAGCAGTGCAATATTGTTAGTTTGGCTTTATTATTCTTGGGATATTGCAAAAGGATTTTATCCAAAATCAGCAAATGAATTATGTCAGGTCGCAAAAATAAATGAGTCTTTATTAGGATTAAAATATCAATTTCCAATTGAAGAAAGAGAATTCAAAAGTACTTCAATAATAAAAATAGAAAATAAAAATCTTAAAAAAATAAGTTTAGAAATTCAAAATTCGCCAGATTTAAGCAACATACAGAAAACTGCATTAGTTGGTTTTATTAATAAAACAAACAAATTAATTCCATTACTTACTAACGATAATCTAATGGAGATTAACACAAAAATTAAAATAGATGAGATGACTGATGAAATTAGATTGTTAAGCACTAATTTTCAAAAGAAAGATTATCCATTTGAAACACCAGAGCAAAAAAATGAAAGACAAAAAGCAATTGCTGAGCAAGGAAGCTGGGGCATAGTAACTGTAAGTGCCGGAACAGGATCAATAGAAAATACTATTGAAGTGCCTTTAGTGCCTGAAACAGATAGAGGATTAAAATTTCACGCTGCAGCTGAACAATTAAAAAAAATTAACGATAAATTTTTTAAATTAAGAAACCATAATCCTCAATTCAAAAATGCAATAAAAGAACTTAAATCAGAGATAAAATTATATAGAAAAAATTTAGATGACACTGAGGAAGTGGCATCTACTTACGCAAAAAACATTGTAAAAATTGCAAGAAGAATTGAATTTGCAAGTATTTATCCACCAAATGCTCTTAATGAAATGCAAAATGCAATTATTGAATTTGATAATCTTCAAAAAACTGAGCAAGGGGGTTTAAGATTAATTGACATTCTTTTATTCCCTGCAGGAACTATAGTTGCAAGTGGTCCTAGTTGTTCTGAGCAAGGTTCAGGTAGATGGTTACCAAAACCCTCAGATACACTTAATAAATTTATTTTAATGTCTAAGCCAAGTGTAGGTTACAAAAATATCCCACTTCTTTGGATTGATATGATGGATGTAAGCCAAATAATTGGCTTTATATTGCCAGATTGGATAGCTGATGTTTTGCCTGGAGAATATCCGGTTCACACTAAAGATGGTGTGGTTAAGCAAAATTTTAAAGGGAAAGTTTTAAAAATTGTTACTGGCGATTTTAAATTATTTAAAATTCCTGTTCCTTATGGACATATCTGGGATTCATTTTTAAGAGTTTTTCTTGGATTAGTTTTTGGAATATTGATTGGTGTACCATTAGGACTTTTCATGGGCTTAAATAGATTTGCTAAAGGTTTCTTTGATCCATTAATTGAACTTTATAGACCAGTACCTCCTCTTGCGTGGGCTCCTTTAATTATCTCGGTTTTAGGTATTGATAATACTGGAAAAGTATTTTTATTATTTATGGTTTCATTGTCTATAATGATCATTTCAGCTAGAGCTGGAGCATCAGGTACACAGCTATCTAAAATACATGCAGCACATTCTCTTGGTGCTTCTAAAAGACAAATACTTAGATATGTTATTTTTCCAAATTCTTTACCTGAAATTTTAACAGGTATTAGAGTGGCGGTTGGTATGTGTTGGGGAACTTTGGTTGCAGCAGAATTTTTAGCAGGTACAACTGGAATTGGATTTGTTGAAAATGTTGCCAAAAAGTATTTTCAATATGAAGTAATTTGGATCACAATTTTTATAATGGGTATGTTGGGTCTTCTTTTTGATGTAACTTTGAGAAAAATTATAGATAAGACAATACCTTGGAGAGGTAAAGGTTAATTTCATTCTATTAATGTCTGTAAATAATACAAAAATTAAATCTATTATTAAAAAAATTTTTATAAAAAGAGGGTTAAAAACAAATCATGCTATTATTTGTGCAAATGCAATTATCAATGCGGAACTTGTAGGTGCGCCTTCACATGGATTGTCTCGTTTAAAAATGTATTGTGAAAGAATCTCAAAAAAAGTCATTAATCCGAGACCTAAAATTACTGTAAAAAATATATCAAAATCTATATCAATAATTGATGCTGATAATTCTATAGGTTTTGTTGCAGCAGATGAGGCTATTAAAAAAACTATACAAAATGCAAAAAAAACAGGGATTGGGTTAGTTGCTGTAAAAAACAGCGGACATTATGGATTATCAGGGTATTACGTTGAGCAAGCGGTTAAAAAAAATTTAATAACATTCGCATTTACAAATGCTCCTCCAGCTATTGCGCCTTTTGGTGGAAAAAAATCAGTCTTTGGAACTAATCCAATATGTTTTGGAACTCAAACAAATAGTAAGGTTCCGTTTATACTAGATACATCAATGTCTATGATTAATAGAGGTAAAATTAGGATTGCAGAAAAGTTAGGAAAAAAAATACCATATGGCGTTGCTTTAAACAAATTTGGTAAACCAACTACAAATGCAAAAGAAGCTCTTGCTGGGGTACAACTTCCAATAGCTGGATTTAGAGGATCTGGATTAGCCTGGATGGTAGATATTTTAACTGGAGTATTTGTTGGAAGTAATCATGGTGGCAAAGTAAAAGACCCATTTGATGATTTCTCTGGGCCACAAAATATCGGTCACTTATTTTTAGCATTTAAAGACAATCTATTTGTTAAAGATTATAAAAAAGAGATAAAAAAAAATATTAAAAGAATAAAAAAAATACCTAATTTAAAAGGACAAAAAATATTTTATCCCGGGGAGCAAAAGTATTTAAGAACAAAAACAAACTCCAAAAAATCTATAAAAATTCCAAAAAATATTAAAAAGGATTTAGATATTCTCTTAACTAGTTAACCTGCAAAATAACCTAGTATTCCAATAGATAAACAGACTGAAAGTATTATTATTTTTGACTGAAGTGCCTCTTTTTTCTTTTCAGTGATTACTCGTTTCTTTAGAACATCTATATTTACTTTACGAGGGGACATTCGAATTACTCTTCGTTTTTTTTCAGGTATTTCAATATTAGATGTTCTATTTAAGCTTTCAGTACTCATTAAATTATTAAAACATAAAGTAAAAAATTTTACAGATTTTAACTGTTCAAAATGGGTTGACTCAAGTTTTAAAATTGTTCAAATTGGGTTTTGATACATTATGAAGCAGCTACCAAGTGTAAATTCAGAACTAGATGATGAACTGATCGATAAAATTTTCAAAAATCATTTTGATATTTTAAGTCCTTTTTTTTTAAAACTTATGTCTGAATGGACAATCGGTGCTTATAAAGTGTTTAAAGATATAGATACTTACACGATTTTAATTTATTTGATTAGTAAGCAGTTTGATTTTTACAGACGTAATAATTTAAATATTACTTTCAATGATTTTTATAAGGATAAATCATTAGAGATTGAGAAAATTAACCTTATAAGAATATCAAAGGATCTTAAAATACCAAAAGAAAGTGTCAGAAGAAAAATTATATCCCTGGAAAAAAGGGGAATAATTAAAAAAAAGGGCAAGAAGATTACAATAGATAGAAGTGCTTACAATTCAACACAGCCAAATGATACATTAAAAAATATATGCACACTTTTATCTGTTTTTAGTCAAATTTTAAAAGAAGAAAAAGTTGTAAAAAACGAAATGTCCAGTAATGAAATTAACAATTTAATAAAACATAATTTCTCATTTTGCTGGTATCAATTTTATAAATTTTTATTCCCTTACTGCTTAAGATGGAAAAATTATTTTGGTGATATGGAAATATTTACTATTTTAGCAACTATAATTTTGAATAATAATTCAAAAATTGGAAGGCAACTTAAAGGAGTTGATAGTTATTTAGATAAATGGAGAGATAAAATTATTAATAAAAAAATAAAAGGAATTAATGCAATGTCTATTTCTGAAATAACAGGAATACCAAGACCAACAGTAGTAAGAAAAATCAAGAAATTAATTAAAAGTAAATTTATTTCTTTAGACAAAAATAAATTGATAAATTTTGATGTCAGCAAACAAAATTTTAAAGATATGTCGATAATCCAAGACGAAAATTTAAAATCAATAAATGTTTTTATAAAAAGAACCTACAATCAAATAAATCTTAATTAGAATTTTTAAGAATATATATAAATATAAATCCAGTTATATACATTACTAATGCATAAGCAGCGGTGGGAACCATGTAAGCGACATCATTGAAAATTTGTGTTGCTACAAATACAGCTAAAGTTCCATTTTGTAATCCACATTCTAAAGAAATACATTTTCTCTGTGGTATTCCAGTTGCAAAACCTTTTGCAATGTAAAATGCCAAAGTCATCATGACTACGTTTAATATTAAAACAGCTAAACCCGCTTGACCTAAGTATGATATTATATTTTCTCTTTCCTCAATCCATATTGCTGCAAATACAACAATAAACAAAATACCTGTAATTCTATTTACAATATTAATATTAGAAGAAATAAAGTTTTCAGCAAATCTTCTAATTATCATTCCTAGAATTACTGGCACAGTTACAACTAGTGCCATTTTAAGAGCAATACCAGTCATCGTAATATCTGAGGATAAATCAGTTACACCTAATAATTTTGCTGAAGAAAAAACAATAAATGGAACAGAAAAAATACTAATTAAACTACCTACTGCTGTTAACGAAATAGATAATGCAACATCTCCATTCGCAAATTTTGTTAAAACATTTGATGTTACTCCTCCAGGAGCTGCAGCAATAATCATTAATCCTAATGCTAATTCAACTGGTAATCTTAATATTAAAAGTAAAATATAAGCGACGATTGGGAGAAGGATTAATTGACAAATTATTCCGACTGTAAAATCTTTTGGATTATTTATAACTCTTAAAAAATCTCTAGTTGATAAGCCCAATCCAAGACCTAACATTATAAGGGCTAACGCTATAGGTGCAATTTTTGTAACTATCTCCATCGTTTGTTCAATTTTAAACTATTTTTATATCGAACGTAATAAAAAATATTGATATTTAGAACCATAACAAATATTTAAACTCATATGTTATCTGATAAATCCACAGTTTGTCCTGTAAATCTACTTAATATAGCTCATCAAAAAAGAGGTGTAAAAGCAGCCATTGTAAATGCAGGTAAAAAATTACCAATGATGTCAGTAATGGATGCTGTCTCTGAAAAATTGATCACCCCAATATTAATAGGTGATAAACAAAAAATACAAGAATGCGCAGATGAACTTAAATTTGATATATCAAATTTTGAAATAATTAATGAGCCAGTTGAAAATAATACAGCTGGAATTGCAACCAAACTTGCATCGGAAGATAAAGTAAAAATTATAGTAAAAGGACATATTCATACTGATATATTGATGAAAGAAGTTCTTAGAAGAGAATATAAATTAATTGGAAAAACAAGACTAAGTCATATTTGGCATATGACATTACAAAAAGATGATAAACCATTAATCATAACTGATGGAGCATTGAATGTTTCTCCTAACCTAAAAACTAAAATGCATATTTTAAAAAATGTTATAGATTTTAGTCATAGAATTAATATTCCAAGACCAAAAATTTCTATCCTTTCAGCGACAGAAGAAGTTATTGATAGTGTACAGAGTTCGGTTGAAGCTAAAGAATTAACTGAATTGGCAAGTAAAGAAAATTTTAATGCTGATATTTTTGGACCCTTAGCATTTGACAATAGTATTTCAAAAAAATCTGCTTCTATTAAGGGAATTGAGAATATAGTTGCTGGGGAAGCTGATGTATTATTAGTTCCAAATGTCGAAACTGGAAATGCGCTTGTAAAAATGATGATTTATTTTATGGGAGCATGTGCAGCAGGCGTAGTTGTTGGAGGTAAAGTACCTGTTGTTATAACAAGTAGATCAGATGATGCGACAGCAAGACTTGCTTCTATAGCTGCAGCCGTTGTTGCTTTAGATTAAACTTCTATTGAATAAACATCTTATATAATTTAAACATTTATAAAATTAGAGAAAAAATAATGGCAATTAATTATATAAAAAAAGCTGAAAAAACTGCATTTACAGGTGAAGATGAAACAAGAACTAAGGTAAGTTCTATTTTAAAAGATTTAGAAAAAACTAAAGACCAAGGGGTTAAAGATATTTTAAAAAAATTTGATAATTATGAAGGTGATATAATTGTTAGCAAAGAAAAAATTGAGGAAATAAATAAAACTTTAGATCAGAAGATTAAAGACGATATTCAGTTCTCTCATGAAAGAGTAAGGAAGTTTGCAGAACACCAGCTTGAAAATCTTGGAAAAGACTCAGAAGTTGAATTATCGCCTGGTTTAATAGCAGGGCAAAAATTAATACCTGTAAATACCGTTGGGTGTTACGTGCCCGGTGGAAGATATAACAATATCGCCTCTGCTATAATGAGTGTGACAACTGCAAAAGTTGCTGGAGTAAAAAATGTAATTGCAACAAGTCCGCCGAAAGATTCAAATGGTGCTAACCCAATTATAATTTATACAGCTAACCTTTGTGGTGCAGATGTAATTATGAACATTGGCGGTATAGGAGCAATTGGTGCGCTTGCATATGGTTGCTTTGGTAATCCAGAAGTAGATATGATTGTTGGACCTGGAAATAAATTTGTAGCAGAGTCTAAAAGGATTTTATTTGGAAAAGTTGGAATTGATTTATTTGCAGGACCAACCGAAATAGGCATTATTGCAGATCATACAGCTGACAAAGAAATAATCGCTTATGATTTAGTTGGACAGGCTGAACATGGTCCTGACTCTCCAGCTTGGCTTTACACTACTGATAAATCTTTATGTGATTATGTTATGAAAAGAGTTCCAGAAATTATTCAAGAACTACCTGAACATAACAGAAATAATGCTGATGCTGCATGGAGAGATTATGGAGAAGTAATTATGTGTGATACCAAAGAAGAAATGATGAAAGTGAGTGATGAATATGCACCAGAACATTTAGAGGTTCAAGCTGAAGACTTAGACTGGTATTTAAAAAATCTTAAAAATTATGGTTCTTTATTTTTAGGTGAGGAAACAACAGTTGCGTATGGAGATAAATGCTCTGGACCAAATCATATTCTACCAACAAAAGGTGCAGGAAAATATACTGGAGGCTTATACGTTGGAAAATTTATAAAAACAGTCACTTACCAAAAAATGAATAAAGAATCTAACAAAGAAGTTGGTGCTGCAGCGGCTAGAATTTCTAGATATGAAGGTATGGAAGCTCATGCTAGAACTGGTGATGTAAGACTTCGAAAATATGGTTTTTCAAATTAGAGAACTTTAGTTTTCAAGATTTAAAAATATCAATTCCGATCTGACTTAATATATGCGCTAGATCTATCGGTACCCAATTTTCTCTGATTTTTCCCTCATCATGATGATAAAAATCCATAACTCTCATAGTTACTTTATTTTTATTTGAATTATATCCTAGCCAATCATTTGAATCATACACTGCTTGTATACTGTGCCATCCAGCAGTAAGTGAAAATTTACCATCTCCTAATTCACAATAATGTCCTAATTCCCAGTAATTTCTTTCTTTAAATGTTTTTCTAAAAGGAAGTTGATGATGATCAATGAAACCTTCCAAAGAGCGTGCTGTTCCTATACCGCTAGGTCCATACCAAATCATTTTTTCATGCCAAAAATCTTTTTGTGGGTGATTAATAAGTTTTTCTTTTAAATCAGAGTCAGATGATGCTTCTAATTCTGGTTTAATATTTAAACTTCTTTGCATAGTAAGAGATTGATCTAGAGTGGCTTTTGAAACATCTAAATTGTTTTCGTAAAAATTTACACCATCTGTATTTATTGGTGTCATCCAAATGCCCTCATACCCTCTTGAAGGATTTATTGGAAACTTCCCTACTTGATTTAGAAAATTTATTGTGTCGATTAAAATGTGACTTTCAATAATTTTATCGTTTTTTAATTCGTGTATCTCACAGCATCTTAAATTTACCATTTTAAAATTTGGCTCTACATTTAGCCATTTCTTTTTAAAAATTCCTGATAAGGTAGATATTGTTCCAACTTGAAATTTATCTCTAAAGGCTCCGCCTATAACGAGTTGTTCTCTTCTCTCTAAATCAGGAAACGCATCAAAAAGTGGGGTCCAAAATTTATCCCTAAAATTAGACAAACCTTTAAATTCATTTAATGGAAAAAAACATTTAATATTTACATCTTCGCTAAAATATTTGCTTAAATTTTCTTCTATTTTAGATGGTCCAAGATTGTAAATATTGTTCAAATAATTTCTAACTATTTGTTTATTTTGTTTATTTTCTTCAGCTGTGATTTTTAATTCTTGAAAATTATTTTGATTTTTAAGTCCTGTATCAAATTGTTCTATTTGCATAAATTGCAATTTATATTTAAATAGAGATAAATAACAAGAATATGATTGATAGATTAGCAAAATTTAATGAGCTCGTTCCAAGTAGCCTTCCTTTTGTAGAGGGTAGATTAGAAGGTCATAAAGAAAGAAAAAATTATACAATTATTGGACGTGGTGTCGCTGAAGACACCAAACAACTAATAAAAATACAGTCTTTACATGGGTATAATTTAGGAGCAGTGAGTGCTATGCCAAAAAATGGATCTGGTCTTCATAGTCATACTACGGCTGAAGTATTTGTAATTTACTCAGGTAAATGGAGATTTTATTGGGGTGCTGATGGAAAACAAGAAACAATATTAGAAGCTGGCGATATAATTTCAATGCCTACAAATATGTTCAGAGCATTTGAAAATGTTGGAGATAAAGAAAGTTTGATGTTTGTTGTATTAGGCGGAGATGATCCTGGTATAATAACATGGGTTCCAGAAATTTTAAAAAAGGCAAAAGAGACTGGTATGGCATTGCTTGATGATAATTCGTTAATAGATTTAAAAAAGGTTGAAGTGCCTAACGGTAGAAAGATGATAGAGCCTATCACTCAAGATGAATTAGAAAGATTTGATAATTATTTGCCAGAAGAATTAGAAAAAAATATTTATAGAAATAAACAAAACAATATCAGCGATGAAGTTAATGGTATTAAATTATATCAAGTATTAGGAAACAAATTTAATAAAAAAAATTATGAACCTTCAATCAAACAAGATACTGGATTTAATTTAACAACATTAAATTCTATATCTGGTGAAATTAAAGGTATTGAATGTATAAAGCCTACCGTTCTTTTTGCTCAAGAAGGTAATTGGGAAATAGTAATTGGAAAATCAAATATAAAATTGGAAAAAGGGGATACTTTTTCAGTTCCTTTGAGTAGCAAAATAGATATCTCTTGTAATAATTCAGAAAATAGTATTTTAAATTTTGTTAGTCAGATCTAATGAAAGGATTTGATAGTAATTATAAAAATTTAACTGATTACATTTTAAAAATTACTAAACAAATTTGGGAAGGGAAAGATGTCGAGTCGATATCTAAATATTATTCAGAGAATATACCTGTAAGATCACCCTTTGGGATAACCTATGGTTTTAAACCTGTTATTGATGCAACTTATAAAACTTTAGACGAATTTCCAGACAGACAATTATTAGGTGAGGATGTAATTTGGAGTGGAAATGACGATGAAGGATATCATTCATCTCACAGAATTCTGAGCAAAGCTACACATTTAAAGGACGGATTTTACGGAAAAAAAACTGGAAACAAAATTGTTTATAGAGTTATAGCTGACTGTGCATGTAAAAATAATCAAGTTTATGATGAGTGGATTGTGAGAGATCAAGGTGCAATGGTTCGACAGCTAGGTTATACACCTGAGAAATTTGCAAGGCATTTAATTGATAAAGAAGGTGGCGTATCAAAAGCTATCAAAGTTTTTGATAGATCTTCTGATAAAAAGTCAGAGTATACTCCAGTAAAAGTTAACGAAGGTTCATCAGGTTATATATATTCCAATATTTTAAAGAAAATATTTAATAATGATTATGATTTTGAAGATTATGATAGGGCAGCCAGTCTTTTTTGGCCAAGTAATAAAGTTGGAAATGGCAGTGAAGATATAATTAAATATTGGAGATCTTTAAAAAATATATTTTCTGAAATAAAGTTTACTATCGAACATGTTGCATCATTGGACGAAAAAAATAACAATCAAAAAGCTACTATCAGATGGTTTTTAAGTGGTAAGCACTCTAAAGACAGTGAAGAATTTGGGAAAAAGACTGACAAAGATTTATTTATAATGGGTATAAATCATGCAGAATTAAGAGATGATAAAATAATAAGAGAATGGGTATTGTTTGATGAAGTGGCTATTTGGAAACAAATATTAATGTAAAAACTATGGATAAAATTAAAACCACACATGTTGGAAGTCTACCAAGATCAAAAAAGCTATCTGAGATGCTTTTTAAAAAAGATAAAAATGAATTATTCGATCAAGGAGAACTTGATAAGATAATTGAAGAAGATGTAAATAAAATTGTAAAAAAACAAATTGATATCGGAATTGATATTATAAGCGATGGTGAAATGTCAAAAATAAGTTATGCAACTTATGTAAAGGATCGGTTGCATGGCTTTAGTGGTGAAAGCGAAAGAAGAGCTCCTAAAGACTTGGATGATTTTCCATCATATAAAGAGAAAATTGCAAAATCAGGTGGTACACCTGCTTATACAAGACCATGTTGTACTGCTGATTTAAAAATCAAAGATACTAAGTCTCTTACTAAAGATATCAGTAATTTAAAATCAGCTTTAAAAAAAAATAACCATCCTAAAGGATTTATTAACTCTGCTTCACCAGGAGTAATTTCAAATTTCCTTCCAAACAAATTTTATAAAAATGATGATGATTATTTAGAAGCATTATCAAAAATTATGAAAACTGAATATGATGAAATAACAAAGAATGATTTATTATTGCAAATTGATTGCCCAGATCTTGCGCTAGCAAGACATATGACTTTTAAAAATGTATCAGATGAAGAATTTTTAGTAAGAGTTGAAAAACAAATCGAATGTCTTAATGAAGCAATCAAAGATATCGATGCCTCTAAGTTAAGAATGCATATCTGCTGGGGAAATTATGAAGGACCACATATTCACGATATTGGATTAGAAAAAATATTACCTATTGCTTTAAAAGCAAATATCCAAACTTATTTAATCGAGGCATCCAATCCAAGGCATGCTCATGAATGGAAGGTATTTGAGAACATAAAACTTCCTAATGACAAAGTAATAGTTCCTGGTGTAATAGACTCAACCTCAAACTTTGTAGAGCATGAAGAGTTAGTAAAAAATAGAATAATTCAGTATTCAAAAGTAATTGATAAAAACCAATTAATGGCTGGAAGTGATTGTGGATTTAGTACTTTTGCTGGCTTTGGAAATGTTGATGAAAATATTGTTTACAAAAAATTTGAATCTTTGGTCGCAGGTGCAGAGCTTGCGTCAAATGCGATTTAAAAAATACTTTTAAATTCCTTTTGGAATATATATCCTTCTAATCATAAATTTAAATTTAATGAGGGAAACAAATATGAAAAAAATATTAATTTCTTTATTGCTTCTTCTTTTTGGAACTTCTGCTTACGCAGATTGTAACATTAAGAGTGGATCAATAAATATTTTAGCTAATGATTTTCCAGCTTTAAGAACTTTCGTGGAAACGGCTAAAGGATGTAAAGGAAGTGCAGATTTTAAAGTCACACACTCATCTGAGCACAATAAAATTGCTGTGCCAGCTTTAACTGCAAATCCATCAGAGTTTTCTGCAAGAATTGCAGCAAATAGCTCTATAGTTCCTTTGATGAACCAAGACTTAATTAGACCACTAGATGATCTTGTTAAGAAATATGGAAAAGGAATACAAGACTCTCAATTGATAACAATTGATGGAAAAATAATGGCAGTTGCTTTTATGGCAAATACTCAGCACTTATATTACAGAGAAGATGTTTTAAAAGAATTGGGTATAGCTGTTCCTAAAACATATGAGGAAGTAGTAGCGGCATCAGAAAAAATAAGAGCATCTGGTAAAATGCAATATCCTTACGCAGCAGCATACAAAGCTGGTTGGAATTTAGCAGAAGAATTCGTTAACATGTATATTGGACATGGAGGAGAATTCTTTAAAGCAGGAACTGCTCAGCCAAGCATTAACAATGCAAAAGGTGTAGCAACATTAAATATGCTAAAAAAATTAGCAGGTTTAAGTAACCCAGATTATTTAACTCACGATAGTGAAGCTATTAAAGTTGAATGGGAATCTGGAAATGTTGCATTAATGACTCTTTGGGCATCAAGATCAGGAACATTGCTTGATGATGATGGTGATGCAAAAATTACAGCAGCAACTAAATTAACTGGACCAGCAACAGTTGCTGGAGGAAACATACCAGCAGCGACTTTATGGTGGGACGGTTTCACATTAGCAAAAAATAGATCTGACGCTGATGCTGAAGCAACATTTAGAGCTTTGGCACACGCAGCTGCTAACAAAAAGATGGTTGCAGATGCAGCGGATCAAGCTGTTTGGTTAATTGAAGGTTTCAAGCCTGGACCAAAATCAATTGGAGTTATCGAAGCTGTTAAAATGAAAGCTAAACCATATCCAATGTTACCACAAATGGGTTTAATGCATGGTGCATTAGGAAGTGAGATTGTTGAATTTTTACAAGGTAAAGAGTCAGCAGAACAAGCTTTAAAAGATGTGGAAGCAGCTTACATGAGTAAAGCAAAAGAACAAGGCTTTCTATAATCAATAAATTTTAGGTGGGGATGAAAATCCCCACTTATTACATTAATGCCTAACAAAACTTTTTTTTGGTTTTTCTTGCCAACTGGATTGGCAATGATTTTATTTATAGGTCTTCCTATTATTTCAACAGGTATACAATCATTTTATGCGCAGCACGACCAAGTTGTTAAGGAAGTAAAAAAATGTGATCCTTTTGGATGTACAGTTTCTATAGTTGTTGACCAAGAAAAAACCTCTAAAATTCGAGAAGAAAAGCCTTTAGGAAAATTCAATGGCTTTGGGACTTATGTAGATAGAAATCATCTTGCAATTGAGGAAATTGGAAAATTTTGGAATGAAACAAATACTTTTGGGGAATTTGTAGATCAAGTTACCAACCTACCCTTTTACAAGGCTCTAATTTTTACTTTAACCTATTGCTTGTTTGTAACGCCTAACGTCTTACTTTTAGGTTTTATAATTGCTTTAAGTCTTAATGCAGTAACTAGAAGAATTAGAGGACCATTAATATTTGGAACCATATTGCCGATGATTGTTACTCCATTGGTAGGTTCTTTAGTTTTATTTTGGATGATAGATGCAGAAGGAATTATTGGTGCAAATTTGCAGATGTTAATGGATGACCCTTATTTATCGTTAAAATCCTCAAAAACTCTTACTTGGATAACTATAATAATATATGGAATTTGGCATCATTCACCATTTGCTTTTGTAGTATTTTATGCAGCTTTACAAACTGTTCCCCAAGAACCTGTTGAAGCAGCTATTATTGATGGAGCATCAAGATGGCAGAGAGTAAGACATATTGTTTTGCCTCATATTTATCCCGTAGTTACATTTGTTGCTCTCATATCCTTGATGGATAATTTTAGAGTTTTTGAGCCTATAATTGGTTTCAGTGCTGAAGGAAGCGCTCAATCTTTGTCTTGGTTGATTTATGACAACCTGGTAAATGAGGAAGTAATATTATTTGGTTCAGCCGCTGCCACTTCAATGATGACAATTGTTGGGATAGCGATACTTTTAGCACCAGTTTTAATAAGAACTTGGAAAGAATTTAGGACAGCGAGATAAATGGAATACGGACTTGATAAAAGATCGAATGCTTTAAAAATTTTTAATACAACCTTTATAATAGTTTGGTTATTGGTTGCATGCTTTCCCTTTATTTGGACTTTCTGGGGGTCATTTAAAGTTAGAGCTGACTTTTTTTCAAGAGCTGACTGGTGGTATGCTATTACAGCATTCAATACGTTGCTAGAAACTGGAGGAAAGTTTACAACAGATGCTTATAGTCAAGCATGGACTGAAGGAGAGTTTTGGAAAGCATCTAGGAATACAGTTATAGTTACATTTTTTGTTGTAACCATTTCTCTGTTCCTCGGGACCTTAGGAGCTTACGCTTTATCTAGGTCTACAAGAAATTATGCATTTTGGATTTTAATTGCAGCATTAATTTTTAGAGCAATGCCGCATATTACATTAGTCTCTGGTTATTTATTTCCGTTTTTTCAATTACAAATTTGGGGAATACTACCGACGACCATCGTTGTTCTTGTTGCAATAAATCAACCATTTACTTTGTGGTTATTGTATTCTTTTTTTAAAACTGTTCCTAAAGAACTTGATGAAAGTGCTTTAATTGATGGCTGCTCTTATTTTCAAGCATTTAGACATATCATTATGCCAGTTATGTGGCCTGGAGTAATAACTGCTGGATTATTTAGTTTAATGCTTGCGTATAATGATTTTACAGTGACAGCTCTTTTATTAAATCAGGAAAATCATACTATGGTACCCAAAATCCAAAGTTATCTTGGAACAAATCAACATGAAGGTAATTTGATGTGGGCTGTTTCTGCAGTTGTTTCGGCTACTGCTCCTTTATTTATGTTAGTTATGTTTTTCCAAAGACAAGTAATCAGTGGATTAACAGCTGGTGCTGTGAAGGGATAATGAGTTACAAAGCTGTTTTATTTGGTTCTATTGGAACTTTAGCTGAGACATCAGATCTTCAAAGAGATGCATTTAATGAAGCTTTTAAAATAAGTGGATTAGACTGGTTTTGGGATGAAGATATATACAGGAAACTATTGTCAAAATCAGGTGGAACTACGAGAATCAATGATTACGCAAAAGATACTAGTGTTGAAATAGATGGAAAAAAAATAAGAAATTTAAAAACCAAAATTTTTAATGAATATTTAAACAAACACAAAGTTGAGCCTAGAGACGGTGTAAAAGAAATAATTCAATTTTGCAAAAAGAACAAAATAAAAATTGGACTTGCTAGCTCAACAACGAGTAACAATATCAATTCTATTTTTAACTCGTTAAGAGGAAGAATTGAAAAAAAAGATTTTGATTTTATCGGCAATAATGAATTCATATTAAGAGAAAAACCATATCCCGATATTTATAATTATGCTTTAAAATACTTAAATATTAACTCAGACGAATGTGTGGCAATTGAAGATACAGAAGAAAGTTTAAATTCTGCTTTAAGTGCAGACATAAAATGTGTTGCATTTCCTGGAAAATATCACACTCAATACGGATTTGATGGGAACCATTTAAAGGTTAATAAATTATCAAAAAAAATCTTTAATAAATAATATCTCTAATAATGTAAAAAACTATACCTGACATAAATATTATAATAAAAATATTTATGTATTTCCAAAAGCTTCTATTATTTAATTTGTTTGAAAAAATCTTAGATAAGTATCCTAAAGAAAAGAAAAATAAAAAAGAAGCTATAGAAGCGCCTATTCCAAAGTAAATTTTATTTTCAATATTAAAGGATTTTGAGAAATTTCCTAAAAAAAATACTGTATCAGAATATACGTGAGGATTTAAATATGTAAAACCTAATGTTTTAATAAAGATATTAAATGAGCTCTGTGCTATGACATTATTTTTAAATTCTAAAGATCTAAATTTAAATATTTCTTTAATTTTTCCATAAATAAAAAAAGATAAAAAAATAATTAAAAGGATATTTAAAATCAGCTCCACTACATTATTAAAATAATAAGAAAAATAATTAAATAAAAAGATTCCTAAGAAAATTAAAATCAAATCAGATAATGCACAGATTAAGCAAACTAAAAATATATATTGTTTCTTTAGTCCTTGCTCTATTACAAAAACATTTTGTGGTCCTATTGCAAAAATTAATGTTAAGCCCGTCAAAAAACCTAAAAAAAGGAAAGACATGTTTAAGAAACTGATTTTTTATCAGCAACAAAACTTACTAAAATAATTAATATTAAAAAAGGTATACAAATAATATTCATCATTTTCCATCCAATAGAATTTAGTAAAATTCCAGCAGATAAACTGGCCAAAGCCATAGTTGAAAAAACAATTAAATCATTTATCCCTTGTACTTTAAATTTTTCTTCTTTGTTATAAGTCAAAACTACTAAGCTGGTACCTGATATAAACAAAAAATTCCAACCAAGACCTAGAAAAATTAATGAGAGCATATAATTAAGATATGTCTGTTCAAATAAACTTAAAAGAACTGTAATAAAAAAAAATAAAACTCCACCATAAATTATTGCACTGTGTCCATATTTTTTTATTAAATTACCTGTTATTAACGACGGTAAAAACATTGCAACTACATGAAATTGTAATACTAACCCAGTTTCTTTTAAACTCATATTTTCCATAACATGCATACTTAAAGGTGTTGCTGTCATTAAAAATGACATAACTGCATAAGCAAAAGCAGCTGCAGTAATTGCTTGTAAAAACCTTGGTTGTAATACGATAGATTTTAGATTTCTTACATTTCCTTCCTTTAGACTATCCTCCTGAACATTTTCTACATTTTTAAAAAAAAATAAAAAAACTCCAGGCATAAAAGATAGGACAGATAGCAAAAGATAAGAGCCAACATACAATTGATCTTGAATTAAATCTTTAGTGTAATTTGCAAGAGTTATACCTAAAAATGCAGAAACAATTCCTGCTAACAAGAGAGTAGAAACTGCTTTTGGTATTTTGTCTTTTTCAACACTTTCAGCTGCTGCAAATCTATATTGATGATTAAATGCAGCGCCCATTCCAAGAATTAAGCAAGATAGACAAAATAAATTAAAACTTTTCTGACTGATTGCAAAAGCAGCAAGCAGTGCTGAACAGGAACTTCCTATAGCCGCAAATACAAAACCATTTCTTCTTCCAATTTTACTCATAATATTTGCCGCTAAGACAGTAAAACTTGCAGTTCCAACTACGAATAAAGCGGTTGGTAAGGTTGATAAAGATTGATTTGAGCTAATTTGAGAACCAACTATTCCACTGAGAAATACTGTTATTGTTGCTGTGGTAAAACCAAATATCTGACTTAACGTAAGTAAGGATAAATTTCTGTTCATAATTAGCGTAAATATATTTCTACTGTCATTTAAATATCTATATAGATGTTTTGAATTTTAATATAGAAGATATTATTTAAATTATGATTGGAATATTAGGTGGCATGGGAACTCAAGCGGGCTTAGACTTTTGTGATAAGCTTGCAAAATTAAACAGAGGAAAATTAGATCAAAAATATCCGATGTTTGTCCTCTATAATAAATCAAATACACCAAGAAGAGCAGAGAATTTAAAGCAATACAAAAATGTTTTAAAAGAATTAGTTGCTGGTTGTCGAATGCTTGAAAAAAATAAATGCAAGTTTATTGTAATGCCATGTAACACAGCACACTATTGGCATGAAGATATTCAAAAAAAAATATCGGTGCCATTTCTTAGTATGCCAAAAGAGGTATATTTAAACACACAAAAAAAATTTAAGAAAAATTCAACTATAGGATTATTATGTACTGAAGCTACTTTAGACACAAAAATCTACCATAAATATTTTGAAAAAAATTATAATTTGATAAGTCCTAGTGAAAGATTACAAAAGAGTTCAGTAAATACTGCTATTAAATATGTGAAAAAAGGTAAAGTAAAAGATGCTGAAAAAGCTTTAAGACCAGCAGTAAAATTTTTAATGAAAAAAAAATGTAAAAAAATAATTCTTGGTTGTACAGAACTACCAATAGCTATTTTTTCATACAAATCTTTTAAAAAAGCAAAAGACTCTAAAATATTTGTTGATCCAAATCTTTTGTTAGCTCAAGTGTGTATGAAAAAATATAAAAATTTAAAGTAAATTTAATTTTTTTTATTACAAATAAAGTATAATTTTCTCGGAAATGATCCTTCTTCAAAATACTCAATAATTAAGTTTTTAAATCCATTTGTTAAATTCAGTATTTTATCTTCAGAAAAAAAATGAATAATAAAACCATCTATTTCGTATAGATCTTCTCCTCTATGAATTCCTTTTTTATAGTCTCCGTCATTAGTATTTCTGACTGTGTAAATATTTAATCCTCCAGGTTTTAAAATTCTATGAATCTCGCTATTAAGTTTGTACAAATCTTTCAGGGTTAAAGCCATGCAATAAAGCATATGTGAATAACAAGCATCAACTGAATTAGTTTCAAATGGTAAGTCTTCTCTTATGTCAAATTTTAATGTTGAAATTGAAGATGTTAAATTTTCTTTTTTTATCTTTTCATTGATAATTTTAATTCCATTTTCACTATAGTCTAATGCTGTTACATTTATCGAATTCTTTGCAAAGTAAATGCTATCTCTTCCTAGACCTGCTCCTAGCTCAACAATTTTAGAATAATTGTTTTCTTTGAAAATATTTAAAGCTTTTTTTGCAGGTAAACTTGGTTCTAAACCAAACATCTCAGGCTTATTTGAGAAATTAGTTTCCCAATGCTGAGATTGTCGGTTTAAAATATTTTTATCCAATTTACTTAGAAGGATCTGGAACCTTTCTTAGATAAGGTTTTACAGTTTCCCATCCATCTGGATATATTTTTTTAGCTTCGTCATCTTTAATCGCTGGCAAAATAACAACATCCTCTCCCTTTTTCCAATTAGCAGGAGTAGCTACTTTATGTTTAGCTGTTAGCTGCATAGAGTCTATTGCACGCAAAATCTCTAAAAAGTTTCTTCCAGTTGCCATAGGATATGTAAGATATAATCCAATTCTCTTATCAGGTCTGATTACAAAAATAGTTCTTACAGTTTCATTATCAACTGCAGTTCTACCCATTGAGGTTGTTCCAGCATCTGCTTCCAACATATTAAACAATTTTGCTACTTTTAAATCTTCATCAGCAATAATTGGATAATTTGGTTTTGTACCAGATACATCTTTAATATCATCTAACCATTTTTTATGATCCTCTACTCCATCAACACTTAAACCAATCACTTTTACATTTCTTTTATCAAATTCATCTTTCATTAATCCTAAAGCACCAAGTTCTGTAGTACAAACTGGTGTAAAATCTTTAGGGTGTGAAAAAATAACTCCCCAACTATCACCTAACCATTCGTGAAAAGAAATATCTCCTTCAGTTGTTTTAGCTTGAAAATCAGGACACATACTATTTATTTTTAACATTGTCTCCTCCTTATAAAAAAAATATTATATGAAAGATTGTTTTACTAAGCAAACTTTTATAAAGTTAGGTATTTATGATATTTGAACAACTTTTCGATCAAAAATCTTCTACATACACTTATATAATTGCAAGTGGTGAAGGTAGAGAAGCATTAATAATTGATCCAGTCATTGAACATTCTGATGAGTATTCAACTATTTTGAATAATTTAGATCTTAAACTTGTAAAAGTAATTGATACTCACATTCATGCTGATCATATCTCAGCATTAAATGAATTAAATAAAAGAACAAACTGTATAAGAGTTATGGGAGAAAAATCTAAATCAGAAGTGATAGATCTAAGAATTAAAGATGGTGAAAAAATTAAAGTTGAAGAAGTTGAACTTCAAGCAATTTATACTCCTGGTCATACTGACTGCTCTTATAGTTTTTTGATGAATGATAGAGTTTTTACTGGAGATACACTTTTAATAAATGGAAGTGGTAGAACAGATTTTCAAAATGGTAATGCTTACGATGCTTATGATTCTATATTTAATAAATTATTAAAATTACCCGAAAAAACTCTCGTATTTCCAGCTCATGATTATAATGGCAAGAAATTTTCCACTATTGAAAATGAAAAAAATAATAATCCAAGATTACAAGTAAGCTCAAAGGAAGAATATGCGGACATAATGAATAATCTAAATCTTGCAAATCCAAAAATGATGGATGTCGCAGTACCTGCAAATGTAAAAGGGCTTACTTTAGACAATATTAATTAACTTTAAATTCCAACATTAATAACTATATAGGCAGTCTATGAATGACTATTTGCAATCAATTATTGATAGGGATCCAGCAGCAAGATCTAAGTTAAGTGTAATTTTAACGTACCCTGGCGTTAAGGCTGTATTTTTTCACAGAATTGCAAATTTTTTTGCTACTGCAAAATTTGATCTTATCGCAAGAATAATTTCTCAATTTTCGAGATTTTTAACTGGTATTGAAATTCATCCAAGAGCTAAGATAGGTAAAAATTTATTTATTGATCACGGTATGGGCGTTGTTATAGGTGAAACTTCTGACATTGCAGATAACGTAACAATTTATCATATGGTTACTTTAGGTGGAATATCTCCAAGCATAAATTCCAATAATCAAAGAGAAATTAAAAGACACCCTACTCTTCATGATAATGTAGTCGTTGGTTCGGGTGCACAGATTTTGGGGCCTGTAGTTGTAGGGAAAAATGCAAGAATTGGAGCTAATGCAGTTGTAACAAAAAATGTTCCTGAAAATGCTGTTATGGTAGGAATACCTGCTAAGAATGTTGGAACAGCAACTGAAGAATTTAAACCTTATGCTGTTACAAATGGTAATGAGGAAAAAGAATAATGAAAAATTACAAGGATGATTTTATCCAATCAATTGGAAATACTCCTTTAATAAAACTAAAAGCTGCATCTGAAATAACTGGCTGTAACATTTATGGTAAAGCCGAATATTTAAATCCAGGAGGATCTGTAAAAGACAGAGCAGCACTTGCTTTAATAAGGGATGCTGAACAAAAAAAATTAATATCTAAAGGTGGAATAATTGTAGAAGGAACTGCAGGAAACACTGGTATTGGTTTATGCCTTATTGGAAATTCACTTGGTTATAAAACGATTATTGTAATGAATGATAATCAAACTCAAGAAAAAAAAGATACATTAAGAAATATTGGTGCAGATTTAAAATTAGTTCCACCAAAACCTTATAAAGATGAAAATAACTTTGTTAAGGTTGCTGCCAGAATGGCTGAAGAGCTAAAAAGTTCAAATAATCACGGAGTTGTTTGGGCTAACCAATTTGATAATACCGCAAACTCTAAAGGTCACTACCATACAACGGGTCCTGAGATATGGGAGCAAACGGAGGGAAAAGTTGATGGATTTGTATGTTCTTCTGGAACTGGTGGAACTATTGGTGGAGTAAGTAGTTTTTTAAAAGAAAAAAATAAAGATATAAAAATTTATCTATCAGATCCAAAGGGATCATCTCTTTACAATCACATTGAAAACGGCGAGTTAAAAGCTGAAGGTGGATCAATAACTGAGGGCATTGGATCCAGCAGAGTAACTGCTAATTTTGCAGAAGCAAAAATAGATGGAGCTTTTTCAATTGAAGATAAAGAATCTTTGCCAATACTATATGATTTAATCAAAAATGAAGGTTTAAGTCTTGGAACAAGTTGTGGAGTAAATATTGCAGGTGCAATTAGATTAGGGAAAAAATTAGGACCAGGTAAAACTATTGTCACTATTCTTTGCGACAAATCAGACAGATACAACTCAAAGATGTTTAATAAACCTTTTTTAATTGAAAAAGGTTTGCCTTATCCCGACTGGATATAATCACGCATACCAGCACTGTAATAAAACCATTACATTTTTAATTTAGAATAAATAATAATTATCTAATTAAAGGAATTTTATGAACGCAAAAGAAGTAGTAAAAAAAGGATATGAACTTTTTGGCAAAGGAGATATGGAGGGATTTATGGAAATGGTACATGATGATATCACTTGGATTTATCCTGGAGATAAGCATCCAATGTCAGGAACTCATAAAGGCAAAGAAGCATATATGAAAACCATGATGCAAGTTCCAGATCTATGGAGTAATTTTTCAGTAACCCCTGATATGATGATAAGTGAGGGGAATAAAGTGTTTGTTAAAGCAATTGCTAAGGCAGATGGCATGGATACTATTTTTGGTCATTATTTTGAAGTAAGCGATGATGGTAAACTGACATTGTTTATTGCGTTTGACGACACATTGAGCATGTTCAATGCAATGAAAAAGTAATAGTTTATGAAAAAATTATATTTTTTTTTAATTATCATATTTATGTCGAGCACAGCTTTTGCTGAACAAGGTCAAGTTAAACTAATTAGCATTTGTTCAGATTTAAATAATTGAAAGGAAAAAATGAAAAAAACAATTTTAGTATTAATATTAAGTTTATTTACAGCTAATGTTTACGCAGATAGCCATGTAAAGAGAATTCTATCAACAAGTCAAACAGGAATGGGAAATGATATTGTATACCCTTCTGGAAAAGCAAAGATAACTGCTTTTGAATTTACTGTACCTGTAGGAGCTCCAGTAACTCCTCATACGCACTCATTTCCAGTTCTAATTATGATCCAGCAAGGTGAAATTGAATTAATTCATGAAGGAAAAACCCAAGTATTCAAAGCTGGTGATGCATTTGTTGAAGATGTTGGAATTGTACACGAGTCGAAAAATATTGGAAATGTTCCAGTTAAAGCGATTGTAGTTGCAATTGGAGTCGAAGGTCAGAAAATTATGACACCGGTAAAATAAAAAGGAAAAAGAAATGATCATAAAAATAGAAGAAAATATAAAATCATTTTCATCTTGGATGAATATGGTAAAGGCGAATGCTGAAAAAATTAAAGGATTTGGTGCTACGATTATTTTTGCAGGTGTATCAAAAGAAGAACCTACAAAATTTACTGTAATCGTTAAGTATGCAACCATGGAAGGTTTTGAAGCATTTAAAAATGACAAAGAACTTCATGCAGCAAGAGCTGAAGCAGGCGTGGATTTAGATTCAGCAAAGGTTACACCGATGCATGAAGATTTTATGGAAAATTTTAGTGGATAAACAATCAATATAAAGAAAGGATAAAATATGGAAACAGAAACACTAGTAGTAGCTCATTTAAAAGAAGGTATGTTAGAAAAATTTATGGGCTTTATGCAATCAGATGCTGGTATGGCAGAAAGATCGAAAGTTGCAAATGTATCAAAAACAATTGGAACAGTTGCACCTGACAAAAAAACAGTAATGTTTAAAATTTTTGTGACTGATAAAGCTGCTCTTAAAGCTTTTATAGATGGAAGCAATCCAGTATCAGCTCCAGTTATGAAAGAAGTTATGGAAAGTTATAGTGTCTACGAATTAAATAAAGTAGATATGTAATAATTTTTGTAATAAGGTTTGTAATGCCTTCAGGATATATCATATTAAATATTAATGTGTTAAATCCTGAAAATTACAAAGAGTATTTGGAAAAAGCTCCTCCAACTGCTCAAATGTTTGGTGGCGAGTACATAATAAGAGGTGGCGAAAATGAAGTCATTGAAGGTGAGTGGAAATATCCAAGAACTGTTGTAATTAAATTCCCATCTTATGAAAAAGTTTTTGAGTGGTACAATTCAGAAATATATAAACCTATCAGACAAATTAGATTAGATAATACAGTATCAAATACATTAATAATTAAAGGAGCATAAAGGAGAAAAAAATGTCAATATTAGAAAAATATAGTGCTGCAATTAAAAATAAAGATGAAGCAGCAATGAACGAACTTTTGCATGATGATTTTAAATTCACAATGCATAAATCAGGGAGTGTTTTAACTAAAGGTGATGTTATCAAATGGGCAATGAGTGGTGATATCAAGCAAGATAAAACTAGAATTGTTTATGAAAATGATGAAGTTGGTGTTCACCATGCGTTCGTAACATTTGATGATGGTAATGTAGAAGCAGTTATGGCAGTCTACAAATACAAAGATGGCAAAATGATTAGTTTAGAAACTGGCGCAACGCCAATGCCAAAATAAGTGAACAACATAGATTTTTATTTTTCTATTGGAAGTACTTATACTTATCTTTCGGTTACTCGAGCACTAGAAGCAGAAAAACAACATCAAATTAAGTTTAACTGGACTCCTTTTAGTGTGAGAGCAATAATGAAAGAAATGAACAATGTTCCGTTTCCTAAAGAAAAAAAAAATAAAGTAGATTACATGTGGAGGGACATAGAAAGACGAGCAAAAAATTATGGATTTTTTGCTAAAACACCAGTCCCTTACCCTTTAACAGAATTTGATTTAGCTAATAAAATTGCAATATTAGGCTTAAAAAATAACTGGGGTGTAGATTACGTTCAGCTTACGTATAAACGATGGTTTCAAGAAGGAAAAGAGCCTGCTGTTGAACCCAACTTGAGTGAAATCTGCGAAAAACTAAACTTAGATAAAGAAAAGATTGTTTCAGAGGCAAGCTCTGAGGAAATTAATAATATTTATTTATCAAATACAGAAAAAGCTAGAAAAAATAAAATATTTGGAAGTCCGTCATTTGTTGTAAAAAATGAAATATTCTGGGGAGATGATAGAATGGAAGATGCAATCAAATGGTCGAAGGCAAATGAATAATATAACTGCTTATATAATTTTATTAATCGCAGTAATTCTTGGAACAGCATCTAACAGTTTTGCTAAAAGTGCTCAAGGTTTTACATTATTAATACCTAGCATAATCACAGCAGTAACAATTGTTGGATGCATGTATACTTTGTCTTTAGTTATGAAAAGTATACCAGTTGGAATAACATATGCCTCTTTTGCAGGCTTATGTATAATTGCAACAGCTGCTGTTGGTGTTATAAAATTTAATCAAGTACCAAATTTTTATACAATAATTGGATTGATTTTAATTATATCGGGTGTCTTAATAGTTAACTTATTAGGAACAAATAAATGAAACCATTATCTGGTTATATTTATTTAGTATTAGCTATATCAACAGGAATTGCTGCAAATAGTTTTGCTAAAATTTCAGATGGATTTTCAAAATTAACCCCAACGATATTATCAATAGCTTTTATGTGTATAACTATGTATGGACTTGCAAAAGCTATGTCTATGATACCAGTAGGTTTTACTTATGCTACTTATAGTGGGATAACAGTGGCTGCTATTTTAGTTTTCGGAATGATTAAATATAACCAGATACCAAATATATACGGTTTAATTGGGATTTTTTTAATTATTATTGGTGTTGTAATGGTTAATTATCTTGGAAGAATTAATTAGCTCTTATTAAGTAATAAAATTAGTACACCTACTACAAATATAATTATCCCTAAAATTTCTGTAATTTTGACTTTTTCTTTAAACATATACTTTGAAGACACATAACTAAATAATAATTCTATTTGGCCGATAGCTCTAACAAATGAAGACTGTATTAACGTAAAAGCATAAAACCAAGATAATGTTGCAAGAAATCCAGCTAACCCTGCTGTCAAACATTCATACTTGTTCTCATATAATTTTTTAAACTGCGACTTTTCAAATATAATTAAATAAATAGTAACTAATGTTGTTTGTATAACTAGACCAAAAAATAGTGTTGCTATAGCTTTTTCAAAGTTATTACTAAAATTTTCCAATGTTAATGCTGCTGCTCTAAAATATACAACACTTAAACCTAAGAATAGTCCTGCGGATAAACCAATTAAAGTTGTTTTTGAAAATAAGTTTTTTAGAAATAAACTTAAATCTTTAATCGATAATATAATTACTCCAATTGTAGATACAATAATTCCTGTTATTCCAAATTTATTTAATTTATCCCCTATTATTAAATATTCAAAAATTGCGACTTGAATAACTTCAGTCTTGCTCAATGAAGTTCCAACTACAAAATTAGCAAATCTAAATAAATAGAGTAAAACAAATGTAAAAATTATTTGGAAAATTGAACCTAATAATACGTTAAATATAAATTTTTTTTGACTTAGGATTTCAGGAATTACATTTAAATCTTGGAAATACAAAAAAAATAAAATAGTCCCGAATGGTAACGCAAAAGCAAATCTTACATAAGTTGATGCAATAGTAGATACTTTTTGATTAAGTTTTTTCTGTAAAGTTGATCTAAGATTTTGAAAAAAAGCCCCAGAAATAGCTACAATTATCCAATTCATTGATGATTATTAATATTGTATTTAATTTTAAAGTCGACTTAAATAGTCTCATTTAACAAAAAAGAGGGAAATAACATGAAAATCTTTAAAAGAATAATATTTTCTCTAATTTTCGTTTCTTTTGCCAGTGCAAGTTTGGCGGAAACAAAAATGAGAATTACACTTCAATTACCATTAAAGGCTCACTTAGGTCAGAACCTTTTGGTATTTAAAAAAGAATTAGAATCAAGATCAGACATTAAAGTAGAGATTTACGACTCCGCACAACTTTACAAAGATAAAGAGGTTCCGCAAGCTGTAGGTTCAGGAGCGATCGAAGCTGGTGTTGCATCTATAACAAGATTTGCAGGAACTAATCCTGAAGTTGATGTTTTCTATCTTCCATTCTTATTTGACTCAGAACAAAAAGTAAGAAAAGCAACTCAAGCTGGATCTGAGATAAGAGCTATCCTTGATCCTGCAATAGCAAAGACTGGAGCAGTTCCACTTTATTATCAAGCTTATGGATCAGCAATAATGTTATCTAATGGTGGTCCGATGAAAACTCCGGCTGACTTTAAAGATAAAAAAATTAGAGTATTTGGAAAAACACTTGGAGCTTTTGTGAGTTCTTTAGGTGGTAAACCAGCATTAATATCTGGATCTGAGCAATATTTAGCTTACCAAAGAAATACAGTTGATGCAGGTATGACTGGTGTATCTGGTGTAAAATCTAGAAAATTATATCAAGTAATGGATACTTTAACAGTTACAAATCATGGCGATATCGAATTCGTTGTTGTTGCTAATGATAAATGGCTAAGCTCATTAACTCAAAAACAAAGAGACGCTATAGCTGAAGCATCAAAAGTAGCTGAAAAAGCTGTTAGAGATGACATGGCTAACATCGAGGCTGGCGCTTACAAAGAAGCAAAAGCAAATGGAATGAACATTGTAAACCTAAGTAGTTCTGAAGTTTCTGCTCTTAAAAAAGCATCGTCATCTGTTATTGATGATTACATTTCTAGAACAGGTGGAGCTGGTGGAGTTGGTGATCAACTTGTAAAAGCTGCAAACAAACTTTAAATCGTATAAATACCCCGCACTTAAGTGCGGGGTTTTCAAATGAATACCTACGACAAAATTGTAAAATATTCTGGCTATTTAGCTTCAGCATTATTTATTATGATAGGCTTTATAGTTTCTTATGAAGTTATCATGAGATACATATTTAATTCACCTACTATTTGGGTAAACGAAATTTCTCGATTTTTACAAATTTGGGCTACTTATTTAGCTTTAACTTATACTTTTCATAAAAATGATTTTATCAGAATAACAGTTATATATGACAAAGTAGGAGATAAAGGAAAAAAGATATTAGATTTAATAAGTGCAATATTCATTTTAATTTTTAGTGGATTTGTACTTTATTATGGATGGTTAATTGCTTACGACTCTCTTAAAGTTGGAAGAACAAGCTCTACAATTTTAGATGTTCCATCCTTTCTTACAGAATTTGCGATACCATTATGTTTTGCATTTTTGGTATTAAGAGTGCTTTTCGAAGTACCTAAATACATCAAAGATATAATTAAATGACAGTAGCAATAATCTTATTTTTGTTATTTTTTGTGCTTTTTTTAGGAGTGCCAATAGCATTTGGTTTAGGTTCTATAGGATTGGGTTTAATGTTATTTGGAGATATTTCTCCTTTAATGATCCCACAAACTTTTTACAGTGTGGCAGATAACTTTATTTTATTGGCTGTTCCGATGTTTTTAATGATGTCTAATATATTATTAAAAGCAGGTGTTGGAGAAGATCTTTTTAATTTTGCTCAAAGCTGGGTTGGAAATTTTCCAGGCGGTTTAGCAATAGCAACTATAGTTTCTTGCAGTATTTTTGCTGCTATATCTGGATCATCAGTGGCTACTGCAGCAACAATCTCAACTGTAGCATTTCCTGCAATGATTAATAGAGGTTATCACAGAAACTTTACTTTAGGTATTTTGGCAGCGGGAGGAACTTTAGGGATTTTAATTCCTCCATCAATTCCAATGATTGTTTATGCATTTGTTGTTGAAGAGTCTGTACTAAGTATGTTCCTTGCAGGAATTGGGCCAGGAATAGTTTTAGCATTATTTTTTATTATCTTTTCAGTTTTTTACGTGAAATTTTTTAATAAAGAAGTTCAAAATGTAT
>CACIGO010000001.1:0-107839 GCA_902586225.1 uncultured Pelagibacteraceae bacterium | reverse complement strand
AATCTATCAATAAATTCATACATCTTGTTTTTTCTCAAAGTTACCTTTAAGCCAGCGCTAGTATTTTTTCTTGTTTTAAAATTTGCTACGGATTTTTTGAATTTGGTTATCACAGGCATTTGACCAGTAATGTTCGCTAAGTCTTCAAGGCAAGATTTTAATATTTTCTGATCATTGCCATCAAGACCTAAACCCATATTTAACACTATTTTTTTTATCCTCGGACCCATGTATAAATTTTTATAGCCAAATTTTTCTTTTAACATTGGTTCAATTTCTTTAGATATGGTCTCTTTTAATCTAGGTATCATTATTTTTTAGCCTCTCTCTTATTTTTGGTATTAAAGATTGCTAAATTAGAGAGATGTACAAAGTTTTCTTTTGAAACTATTCCACCTTTCTTTTCTTTTGTAGTTTTCACATGTTTTTTTACCATGTTAATACCTTTAACTTTTGCTCTATTATTTTTTCTATCAATTTCGATGACATCACCATCTTTGTTTTTATCTTTACCGGTTAATATTTTTACTTTAATACCTTTTTTAATCATTATAATACCTCTGGAGCCAACGAAATTATTTTCATTTGCCCTCTATTTCTTAACTCTCTGGTAACTGGGCCAAAAATCCTAGTACCTATTGGCTCTCCTTTGTCATCTGTCAAAACAGCAGCATTGTTATCAAATCTAACTTTAGAGCCATCATTTCTATGAATTCCTTTTTTAACTCTCACAACAACAGCTTTATGGACCGCGCCCTTTTTAACTTTCCCTTTAGGAATTGCTTCTTTAACTGCTACAACGATCGTGTCTCCAATACTTGCGTATCTTCTTTTAGAGCCACCTAGTACTTTTATGCATTCAATTTTTTTTGCACCAGTATTATCAGCTACAAATAATTCTGTCTGAACTTGTATCATTTGGAAACTCCTATCACTTCAAATTTTTTCGATTTTGAGTAAGGTTTGCACTCTTGTATTGATACTTTATCACCGTTTTTATATTTGTTCTCTTCGTCGTGAACACTATATTTTTTTCTAGCTTTAATTACTTTTTTTAATACAGGATGTTGGTATTTTCTCTCAACTAAAACTGTTATAGTTTTATTTGGTTTATCACTCACAACTATTCCATTTAATACTTTTTTAGGCATCTTTTCTCACTACTAATGTTTTTAATCTCGCAATATTCTTCTTTGTTTCACTTATTTTTGATGGACTTTTTATTTGACCATTAATTTTTTGAAATCTAAAGTTAAAAAGATCTTTTTTTAATTTTTCAATATCTTTCAAAGCTTGTTCTTTGGTCATTTTCTTTATCTCACTTTTTTTCATTTAAATTCTCTTAATAAATTTACATCTAATTGGAAGTTTTGCCGATGCTTTGTATAATGCCTCTCTGGCAATTTCTTCTGTTACACCGTCAACCTCAAATAAAATTCTTCCTGGTTTAACTCTACATGCCCAAAATTCAGGTGAGCCTTTACCTTTACCCATTCTTACTTCAGTAGGTTTTTTTGATACAGGTATATTGGGAAACATTCTTGTCCAAACTCTACCCTGTCTTTTCATGTGTCTTGTTAATGCCACTCTAGCTGCCTCTATTTGTCTGGATATAATTCTTTCTGGTTGTATTGCTTTTAATCCATATGCACCATAATTCATAACATTACATCTGGATGCATTACCGTGAATTCTACCTTTATGTGCTTTTCTAAACTTTGTTCTAGTTGGTTGTAACATTATTATGTTTTATTCCTTTCTTGGCTAAATTCTTTTGTAAAAATTTCTCCTTTATATATCCAAACTTTAATTCCAATTATTCCATAGGTTGTCAAAGCTTCTGCTTCAGCGTAATCAATATCTGCTCTTAAAGTATGTGATGGAATACTTCCATCTCTTAACCATTCTGTTCTTGCAATTTCATTTCCTCCAAGTCTTCCACTGCAAGACACTTTAATACCTTTGGCTCCTAATCTTAATGCAGATTGCATTGCCCTCTTCATTGCTCTTCTATAAGAAACACGTTTAACTAACTGTTGAGCAATGTTCTCTGCAACTAAAAATGAATTTGTCTCAGGTTTTTTAACTTCCTTAATATTTAACACTATTTCATTTTCACTCAATCTTGATAATTTTCCTTTAATTTTTTCTATATCACTTCCCTTTTTTCCTATTACAAATCCAGGTCTAGAAGTATAAATTGTTACAAAACATTTTTTTGCTGACCTTTCTATCATAACTTTTGAAACTCCTGAATTGATAACATTTTTTTTAATGAATTCTCTAATCTTAAAATCTTCAATTAAATAATTTCCAAAATCTTGTTTTTTTGCATACCAAACGGAATCCCATCCTCTATTGATACCTAATCTTAAACCTACTGGATTAACCTTTTGTCCCATATTCCTTCTCTTTTTGTTTCATTTGTTCACTCAAAACTATTGTTACGTTTGAGTACGGTTTCATAATTTCTGCAGCTCTACCTTTGGCTCTAGCTCTAAATCTTTTCATTATTACCTGTTTTCCACAGAAAGCTTCCTTAACTACTAAATTGTCAATATCGTATTGAAAATTATTTTCTGCATTTGCAACTGCTGATGAAATTGTTTTTTTAACATCTCTAGAAATTCTTTTTTCTGAGAAAGATAAATCTCTAATTGCAATTTCTACTTTTTTACCAACTATTGATTTAAGTATAGGTTTTAATTTTCTTACACTAGATCTTACATTCTTATTTATTGATCTGACTTGTTTTAAATCGATATCTTTATTTTTACTCATATTTATTTCTTATCAGCTCCTTTTGCTCCACCTTCAACTTTAGCTTTTTTATCAGCTGGTGTATGACCAAAAAACTGTCTTGTTGGAGCAAATTCTCCAAATTTGTGTCCCACCATGTCTTCAGATACAGTTATTGGTATAAATTTTTTACCGTTATAAATTAAAAAACTTAATCCTACAAAGTCAGGTATTATTGTTGACTTTCTAGACCAAGTCTTAATTGGTTTTTTATTAGGATCGTTTTTAATCTTTTCAACTTTTTTTATTAAGCTTTCCTCAACAAACGGTCCTTTCCAAACAGATCTTGCCATAAATTAAGCTCTCTTCTTCTTTCTTCTTCTTATTATAAATTTATCAGTTCTCTTATTGTCTCTTGTTTTTAATCCTTTGGCTGATTGTCCAGTAGGAGAAACAGGATGTCTACCACCTGCAGATTTACCTTCACCTCCTCCATGAGGGTGATCTACAGGATTTTTAACAACACCTCTTGTATGTGGTCTTCTTCCCAACCATCTAGATCGACCAGCTTTACCAATTTTAATGTTTTTTTGATCAGGATTTGATAGCACTCCGATTGTAGCCATTGCTCTTGAATCGATTTTTCTAACTTCACCTGAAGTCATTTTTATTATCGAATAATTTCCATCTATACCTGAAATAGTTACAGACGAACCAGCTGCTCTTGCTATTTTTCCACCAGCTCCTGGCTGTATTTCAACATTATGTATATCGATACCTACTGGAATATCCTGTAATGGTAAACAATTTCC
The DNA here is from genome assembly GCA_902586225.1 of uncultured Pelagibacteraceae bacterium. Taxonomy (GTDB): domain Bacteria; phylum Pseudomonadota; class Alphaproteobacteria; order Pelagibacterales; family Pelagibacteraceae; genus Pelagibacter. Next base: position 104,288 of record CACIGO010000001.1, on the reverse strand, counting down.
TATTTTAATTTCTGAAGAAGAGCCATTTTGAATTTGATCACCAACTTTTATTTTTTGTGGAGCAAGATAATAAAATTTTTGATTATCCTCAAATTTAACTAACATTATATGGCATGATCTATTTGGATCGTATTCAATTCTTTCTACAACTGCTTTCATGTCATTTTTTTTTCTATAAAAATCAATTTTTCTATATTTATGTTTATGTCCACCTCCATGATTTCGAGAAGTTATTCGACCATAATTATTTCTTCCTTTTGAGGAATAATTTGCACTTGTTAATGGCTTATATGGTTTACCTTTCCAAAGTCCCTCTCTACTTGTTAAAATAGTGCCTCTAGTCGATTTCGTGTAAGGTTTGAATGTTTTTAAAGCCATAATTTAAATACCTGTTGTTAAGTCAATATTTTGACCTTTTTTAAGAGTAATAATTGCTTTTTTAAAACCCTTCTTTTTAACTTTTTTTCCTCTTGTAGATTTAATTAGTGTTTTTTTATTAATAATATTAATTTTTGTTACATTTACTTTGAAAATTTTTTCAATTGAACCTTTTAATGTTTTTTTATTAGCACTCTGAGGTACCTTGAAAACAATTTTATTTTGTTCTGACAAATTTGTTGATTTTTCAGTTACAACAGGAAACAAGATTTTATCGTATAAGCTCAGTTTATCCATTATTGATACCTTTTTTCTAATTCTTTAACTGAACTCTCAGTAAAAATGATTTTTTTATATTTAACTAAGTCAAATGCACTGAAATGGTTTGCATCTGTTAATTTGACATTTGGAATATTTTTGGTCGACCTCAGAATATTATCTTTTGATTTTATATCAACAATTAATAATGAATTATTTGCATCAAACTTTTTTAAAAGTTCAAACATTTCTTTTGTTTTTTCAATTTTTTTTCCAAAATCATCAAAAATAATAACATTATTTGATTTATTTTTTTCTGTTATAAGTGAAGCTATACTCATTTTTTTTTCACTCTTATTCAATTTTCTGGTTTTGTATATATCCTGACCTTTCGGACCATGAGCTATACCACCACCTACAAATATAGGTGCTTTTTTACTAGAGTGTCTTGCATTACCTGTCCCTTTTTGTGAATAAATTTTAGATGTTGAACCTGTAATTTCATTTCTTTGCTTTGTCTTTGCTTTTCTACCTTTATAATTCGCATTTAATTTATAAATTACACTACTTACTAATTGATTGTTAACTTTGGCGCTAAATATTTTATCAAGCACTTCAATACTTTGTTTTTTTCCATCTATACTTAATTTATCTATTTTCATTTACTTTTTCTTTTTATCAGATGATTTTTTTTGTTTCTCAATTTGCTCTATTTTCTCATTTATCGACATTTTATTAATATCTTTGACAGATTTTCTGATTAAAACTTCTGTATTTTTTGATCCTGGAATTGAACCTTTCAAATATAGCAAGTTATTTTCTTTATCCGTTTTTATCACTTCAATATTTTGAATAGTCCTAATTTTGTCCCCCATATGACCAGCCATTTTTTTTCCCTTAAAAACTTTACCTGGGTCTTGGTTCTGTCCAGTGGAGCCGTGTGCTCTATGAGAAATAGATACACCGTGTGATGCCCTTAAACCACCAAAATTGTGTCTCTTCATTGCTCCTGCAAATCCTTTACCAATAGTCTTAGATTTAACATCAACAAATTTAACATTTTCAAATATTTCTAATCCAACTTCATTTCCTTCTTTAAAATGTTCAGTATTTTCTAATCTAAACTCTTTAAGTGTTTTTTTTGGCTCAGTATTTTTTTTGGCAAAATAACCTTTCATTGCTTTGGTTAATTTTGAATTTTTTATTTTTCCAAATCCTATTTGGACTGCATTATATCCACGGTCTTCTTTATTGATTACGTTTATTACTCTTCCAGTCTCCATTTTTAACACAGTAACTGGGACTGATTGGCCAGTTTTAAAAAACTCTCTGGACATTCCTATTTTTTTTCCAATTAAAGCTAAATTATCCATTATATTTTAATCTCCACATCTACCCCAGATGCTAAATCAAGTTTCATTAGTGCTTCAACAGTTGCAGGTGTAGGTTCAATAATATCAATTAATCTTTTATGAGTTCTGGTTTCAAATTGTTCTCTACTTTTTTTATCAATATGTGGTGATCTTAAAACAGTATATCTCTCTATTTTTGTAGGTAGAGGAATTGGACCTTTAATATTAGCCCCTGTTCTTTTAACAGTATTTACGATTTCCTCAGTAGATTGATCTAAAACTTTATTATCGTACGCTCTTAATTTTATTCTAATATTTTGTTTATCCATAATTAACCTGTCTTCTTAGTTACCTCATCTTGAACGTTCTGTGGAACCTTGTCGTAATGATCAAAAAACATTGAGTATTGAGCTCTACCTTGTGACATAGATCTTAAGCTATTTATATAACCAAACATATTTGCTAATGGCACCATTGCGGTTATTACTGTTGCATTTCCTCTTTGCTCTTGTGTACTTATTTGACCTCTCCTACTATTCAAATCACCTATTACATCGCCCATATAATCTTCTGGTGTGACTACTTCTACTCTCATTACTGGTTCTAAAAGTTTTAGAGTTCCTCGAGTACATGCCTCTTTAAAACATTGTCTTGAAGCAAGCTCAAAAGCTAGTACACTAGAGTCTACATCATGATGTAAACCATCTAAGATTGTTACTTTATAATCTATCAAAGGAAACCCAGCAAGAATTCCGCCATCAGCTATTGTCTCTACACCTTTTTCAACACCTGGTATAAATTCTTTTGGTATTGCTCCACCTTTTATTTTGCTTTCAAGTTCTCTACCTTTACCTGGTTCAAGCGGTTCAACAGATAATTTTACTCTAGCAAACTGTCCTGCTCCACCACTCTGCTTTTTGTGTGTATAATCAAACTCTGCAGCATTTAATATAGTTTCTCTGTATGCAACTTGAGGTGCTCCTACATTTGCCTCAACCTTGAATTCTCTTTTCATTCTATCTACAATAATATCTAAATGTAATTCACCCATTCCTTTAATTATTGTTTGACCAGACTCTTCGTCTGATGACACTCTAAATGATGGATCTTCTTTAGCTAATCTTCCTAATGCTTCACCCATTTTTTCTTGATCAGCTTTTGATTTAGGCTCAACCGCAATTTCTATAACTGGATCTGGAAATTCCATTGGCTCAAGTAATACTGGTGAATCTTTATTTGCCAATGTATGACCTGTTATTGTATTTTTTAATCCAGCGAGCGCAACTATATCGCCTGCATTAGCTTCTTTAATATCTTCTCTTGAATTAGCATGCATTAAAAGCATTCTTCCAACTCTTTCTTCCTTGTCTGACGAGGTATTATAAACTCCAGTTCCAGATTTAACTGTACCTGAATAAATTCTAATAAATGTAAGACTTCCTACAAATGGATCTGTCGCAACTTTAAAAGCTAATGCTGAAAAAGGTGCGCTATCATCAAACTTCATTTCAATTTCCTCATCAGATCCTGGTTTTGTCCCCATAATTGATCCGAGATCTTCTGGACTTGGTAAATAATCTACAACAGCATCTAATAATGGTTGAACACCTTTATTTTTAAAAGCAGAACCTGTTAAAACTGGTACGAATTCAAAATTTAAACATCCTTTTCTTACACATTTAATCAAATCTTCTTGTTTAATTTCTTCACCACCTAAATAGGCTTCCATTAGTTTTTCATCTTGCTCAACAGCTGTCTCAACTAATTCTTGTCTATATTTGTCACAAATTTCTTTTAGATCATCTGGAATTTCTTTTTCTTCCCATTCAGCGCCAAGGTCTTCATTTTTCCACACGATTGCTTTCATTTTAACTAGATCAACAACACCTTGTAATGAGGCCTCTATTCCAATTGGTATCTGCATAACTAAAGGTTTGGCTCCTAATCTATCTTTAATCATATCTACACATCTAAAAAAATCTGCTCCAGTTCTATCGAGCTTATTCACAAAACAAATTCTAGGAACTTTATATTTATCAGCTTGTCTCCAAACTGTTTCAGATTGTGGTTCAACACCAGCAACACCATCAAATACTGCAACAGCACCATCCAAAACTTTTAAAGATCTTTCAACTTCAATTGTAAAATCTACGTGACCTGGGGTATCAATAATATTAATTCTATGCTCTCTCCAAAAACATGTAGTTGCAGCTGATGTTATTGTGATACCTCTTTCCTGCTCTTGTTCCATCCAATCCATAGTGGCAGCACCATCATGAACTTCACCAATTTTATGACTCTTGCCTGTATAATATAGAATTCTTTCTGTAGTTGTTGTTTTACCAGCATCTATATGGGCCATGATGCCAATGTTTCTATATTTATTTAGTGGATGAGTTTTTGCCATTTTAATTACCATCTAAAATGTGCAAAAGCTTTGTTTGACTCTGCCATTTTATGTGTATCTTCTTTCTTTTTAATTGCTGAACCTCTTTTTTGATATGCATCAAAAATTTCATTAAATAATTTATCTGACATTTTTTTATCTTTTCTTTTTCTTGATGCATCAATAATCCATCTTAACGCTAATGCTTGTGATCTTTTAGCTTTAACTTCTACTGGAACTTGATAGGTAGCTCCACCAACACGTCTAGATCGAACTTCTACAGTTGGTCTAACATTGTTAATTGCATCATTAAATACTGTTAAAGGTTCATCTTTTGATTTTAATTTAATTTTATCAATTGCATCATAAACAATTTTTTCTGCGATAGTTTTTTTTCCGTCTAACATTATAGAGTTTATTAATTTTGGAATTATTACAGATTTGTATTTTGGATCTACAATAGGAATTTTTTTAGGGGCTTTTCTTTTTCGAGACATGTTTATTTACCTTTTTTCGTTCCATATAAAGAACGTCTTTGTTTTCTATTTGCAACTCCTTGGGTATCTAAATTACCACGAAGTATATGATATCTCACACCAGGTAAGTCTTTGACACGTCCGCCTCTTATTAATACTACTGAGTGCTCTTGTAAGTTATGACCTTCGCCTGGTATATATGCTGTAACTTCAAAACCATTTGACAATCTTACTCTTGCAACTTTTCTTAGTGCCGAGTTCGGTTTCTTTGGTGTAGTTGTATAAACTTTTACACATACACCTCTTTTTAAAGGTTGTTTTTGTAATGCAGGAACTTTGTTCCTAGCAATTTGTTTTTCTCGACCTTTTCTTAACAACTGGTTTATTGTTGGCATAAAATTTAATATAATTTTGATTTTAGATGAAATAACTGTCAGGTTATTTGTGGCAGCGTTTAGTGCAATAGTCACTACATTCCAACCAAAAACACGCACAAAATACTATAGAAATTCCATTTGTCAAATTAAAAGACAAGGAAAATTGACGATTTTTTATTGATTTACGGGGCTTTCTGCTTGCTCAATCTTCTCGTTCTCAGCAATGAATTTTTCATCATCTAAACGAGCTTTCTTGTTCCACAAATTTTTTACAGATCCAGTTCCAGCAGGAACCAATCTACCAACAATAACATTTTCTTTTAATCCAGATAACTTATCTACTTTACCTTTAATAGCAGCGTCTGTTAAAACTCTTGTTGTTTCTTGGAAGGAAGCGGCTGAAATAAAAGACTCTGTTTGAAGTGAGGCTTTAGTTATTCCCATTAAAACCCTTTCCCCAACTGCAGGGTTTTTACCATCTTTAATTAGCTGCTCGTTCATATTTTCAAATCTTATTCTATCAATGATTTCTCCAGGAAGTAATGAGCTGTCTCCTTGAGTTTTGACTTCAACTTTTTTTAGCATTTGTCTTAAGATAACCTCAATGTGCTTATCATTTATAATTACACCTTGTAGTCTATACACATCTTGTACCTGGTTAACGAAATATTCAGTTAATTCTTCAATGCCTAAAATTCTAAGAATATCATGAGGCAATGGTTGACCATCTAATAAATATTCTCCTTTTTTAATTTTTTCACCTTGATTAAAATTAATGTGTTTTCCTTTTGGTATTAAATAACTTGAAGTATCACCATTTTCGGATTCAATTGTTACTCTTTGTTTACCTCTTACCTCTTTACCAAAAATTACTTTTCCATCATTCTCAGCAATAATTGCGCTATCTTTTGCTTTTCTTGCTTCAAATAATTCAGCAACTCTTGGTAGACCACCCGTTATATCTTTGGTCTTTGTAGTTTCTTTAGGAAGTCTAGCTATTACATCGCCAGCTGAAATTTTTTGTCCATCTTTAACAGATAATATAGAGTCTGGAACTAAGTAGTATCTTGCTTCATTATCATCAGCTTTCTTAACAACATTTCCTTTTGAATCTCTTAGAGTAATTCTTGGTTTTAAATCTGTATTTTTAGATTGGGTTTTCCAATCAACCACTGCTTTAGTAGAAATTCCTGTTGCGTCATCAGTTGTCTCTGCAATTGACACGCCATCTATTAAATCTACATAATTTGCTATTCCATCTTTTTCAGCAATAACAGGTGTTGTATATGGATCCCATTCACATATTTTTGATCCTTTTTTAACTTTATCTCCATTCTCAAAGAAAAGTTTTGATCCGTATGGAACTTTATATGCAGCTACTTGTAATCCATTATCATTTTCTATTGATAATTCTGTATTTCTTCCCATTACAATTAAATTCTTTTTTGAATCTACTAATAAATTTGTATTAACAATTTTTAATATGCCATCATTATTCGATACTATTTGAGAGTCTTGCTTGACTGATGCAGTTCCTCCTACATGGAAAGTTCTCATTGTAAGTTGAGTTCCTGGTTCACCAATAGATTGGGCTGATATCATTCCAATTGCTTCACCAACATGTACCATTTTACCTCTTGATAGATCTCTACCATAACAAGTGGCACATACACCTTCTTTCAAACTACAAGTCATTACAGAATAAACATTCAAGTTTTTAACACCTGCAGAGTCAATTTTTTCACAGGCAGCTTCATCTATCATGCTATTCTTCTTTATTAAAACTTCACCTGTTAATGGATTTTTTACATCTTTTGCTGTTACTCTACCAAGAGCTCTTTCAGACAAACTAACCATTATATTTCCGCCTTCCAAGACCTCTGTAAGCTTTATAAAACTTGGGTTATCACATTTAACTTGAGTGATAGTTAAATCTTGAGCAACATCACAAAGTCTTCTTGTTAAATATCCAGAACTTGCTGTTTTCAATGCAGTATCTGCTAGTCCTTTTCTGGCACCATGAGTAGAGTTAAAATATTCTAGAGCAGTAAGACCCTCTTTAAAATTAGATGTTATTGGTGACTCAATAATTTCACCAGATGGTTTAGCTATTAAACCTCTCATACCTGCCAACTGCTTCATTTGAGCAGCTGAGCCTCTTGCTCCACTGTCTGCCATCATAAACACAGAATTAATTTTTAAACCATCTTCTGTCATCTCAGTAGCAGAAATTCTTTTCATCATTTCAGATGCTACTTTGTCTGTACATTTTGACCATGCATCAATAACTTTATTGTATTTTTCACCTCTTGTTATTAATCCTTCTGCATATTGATTTTCGTAATCTGAAATTAGTTTTTTAGTTTCGTCAATTAATTGTTGTTTGTTATCTGGAATTACTAGATCATCTTTTCCAAATGATATTCCGGCTTTGAAGGCATGTTTAAATCCAAGATCTTTTAATTTATCACAAAATATTACTGTGCTTTTTTGACCAGAAAATCTAAATACATGATCAATAACCTCAGAAACTATTTTTTTTGGTAGTAATCTGTCAACTAGAGCAAATTTATTATTTATATTTTTTGGAATTAGGTTTGCTAAAAGAAACCTTCCTGCAGTGCTTATATGTTTTTCATATTTTGTATTACCTTTTTCATCAACTGTTTCAAATCTAGAAACTATTCGTGAATGAACTTTAATTTGACCAATTTCTAAAGCATGCTCAATTTCTGAAGTATTTACAAAATATCCATCAACTCTATCTGTTTGATAAGGAGGTTGGGAAAGATAGTAAATTCCTAAAATCATATCCTGACTGGGAACAATTATAGGTTTGCCATTGGATGGGCTTAAAATATTGTTTGTAGACATCATTAAAACTCTTGCTTCTAATTGTGCCTCCAAACTTAATGGAACGTGCACTGCCATTTGATCACCATCAAAGTCTGCATTAAATGCAGCACAAGTTAACGGATGCAATTCTATTGCATTACCTTCAATTAATTTTGGCTCAAAAGCTTGTACACCAAGTCTATGAAGTGTTGGAGCTCTATTTAATATTACCGGATGTTCTCTAACAATTAATTCTAAAGCATCCCAAACTTCATTCCTCTCTCTTTCGACAAGTTTTTTTGCTTGTTTTATTGTAGATGCTAATCCAAGTTTATTTAATCTTGCGTATAAAAAAGGCTTAAATAATTCTAATGCCATTTTTTTTGGAAGACCACATTCATGTAATTTTAAATCTGGTCCAACAACGATTACTGATCTTCCTGAATAATCTACTCTTTTACCTAACAAATTTTGTCTAAATCTTCCTTGTTTACCCTTCAGCATTTCTGCTAATGATTTTAGTGGTCTTTTTCCAGTACCTGTTATTACTCTTCCTCTTCTGCCATTATCAAATAATGCATCAACTGACTCTTGCAACATTCTTTTTTCGTTTCTTACAATTATGTCTGGAGCTTTAAGATCCATTAACCTTTTTAGACGATTATTTCTATTTATAACTCTTCTATATAAATCATTTAAATCAGATGTAGCAAATCTTCCTCCATCTAAAGGAACTAAAGGTCTTAGCTCTGGTGGAATTACTGGAATTGTTGTTAAAATCATCCATTCAGGTTTATTTCCAGTTTCAATAAATGATTCAATTAATTTTAATCGTTTAATTGATCTTTCCTCTGAAACTTTTGATTTGGTCTCCTTAATTGATTGAATTAGCGTTTCTTTTTCTTGTTCTAAGTCTATAGATTTTAATATTTCTAGAATTGCTTCAGCGCCGATACCTGCAGTAAATGACTCTTCACCATACTCATCTTGGTATTTTATTAGTTCTTCTTCACCCAAAAGTTGGTTCTTCTTAAGGCCTGTTAAACCTGGCTCAATAACTATAAAGTTTTCAAAATAAAGTACTCTTTCAACCTCTTTAAGTTTCATATCAATTGCAAGTGATATTCTGCTCGGTAAAGATTTCAGGAACCATATATGAGCCACAGGAGTTGCTAAATTTATATGACCCATTCTCTCACGTCTTACATTTGACTTTGTTACCTCAACACCACATTTTTCACATATAATTCCTCTAAATTTCATTCTCTTGTACTTACCACATAGACACTCATAATCCTTTATAGGTCCAAATATTCTAGCACAGAATAATCCATCTTTTTCTGGTCGAAAAGTTCTATAATTAATTGTTTCAGGTTTTTTAATTTCTCCATAAGTCCAAGATTTTATTTTCTCTGGACTGGCGAGAGTAATTTTTATGCTATTAAAATTTTGTGCTTCTGAAATTTCTGAAGATTTAAATAGATCTGTTAATTCTTTACTCATATTAATTTAGCTCCACATTTAGTGCCAATGATTTAATCTCTTTAACTAAAACATTAAATGATTCTGGTATTCCTGATTCAAAATTTTCCTCACCTTTTACAATAGTCTCGTAAACTTTAACTCTACCAGCAACATCATCGGACTTGACTGTTAAAATTTCCTGAAGTGTATATGATGCGCCGTAAGCCTCTAATGCCCAAACTTCCATTTCACCAAATCTTTGTCCTCCTAATTGGGCTTTTCCTCCTAAAGGCTGTTGTGTGACCAAGCTATATGGTCCTGTAGACCTAGCATGAATTTTATCTTCTACTAAATGATGAAGTTTTAACATATAAATTGTACCAACTGTAACTGCTCTATCAAATTTTTCTCCAGTTCTTCCATCCCATAGAGTGGTCTGTCCTGAATTTGGCAATTCAGCTAACTCTAACATCTTAGTAACATCATTTTCTTTTGCTCCATCAAATACAGGTGTGGCTATTGGAACACCATGTCTTATATTTGAACATAAATCTTCGAATTCTGATTGATTTAGATTTTCAATATCCTCTTCGTAAATTTCTTTTCCATATATATTTTTTAAAAAAGATTTAATTTTCTCTGTTTTTTCAATTTTCTTTTGGTTTTCATTTACCAATTGATTTAATCTTTCACCTAATTCAGTACAAGACCACCCTAAATGTGTTTCTAAAATTTGACCAACATTCATTCTGCTTGGTACACCTAATGGGTTAAGCACTATATCTACAGGCTTTCCATTTTCTCTATATGGCATGTCTTCAACTGGAACTATTTTACTTACAACCCCTTTATTACCATGTCTTCCTGACATCTTATCACCTGGTCTTAATCTTCTTTTAATCGCTACAAAAACTTTTACCATTTTCATAACACTGGGTAATAAATCGTCACCTTGTCTAATTTTTAAAACTTTATCTTCAAACCTATCTTGAATATCTTGTTTTGCACTATTGTATTGATCTTTTATTTGAGAAAGTGAAGAAAGTTTTGCTTGATCCTCGAGTGATACTTTTAATAAGTCAGAAACAGGCAAATTATCAATTGTTTCATCGGTTAATATAGTATTAGGCTCAATATCCTTAATTTTTTTATTTGTTTTAGTTCCATTCAATATAGATGAAAGCCTTTGCTTGATGCTTCTCTCGAGTATTTCTTCTTCAACTTTCTTATCTTCTTGAACACTTTCAATCTCTGCTCTTTCGATAGTTATGGATCTTTCATCCTTATCAATTCCATGTCTATTAAATACTCTAACATCAACTACTATACCACCACTACCACTAGGCATTTTTAATGATGTATCAGTAACATCTATTGCTTTTTCTCCAAATATGGATCTAAGTAATTTTTCCTCGGGACCTGAAGCTGTATCTCCTTTTGGAGTAACCTTTCCAACCAAAATATCACCGGGTTTTACCTCTGCGCCAATATAAACTATTCCAGACTCATCTAAATTCTTTAATGACTCTTCGTTTACATTCGGTATATCTCTTGTAATATCTTCCTCACCTAATTTAGTATCTCTTGCCATAACTTCATATTCCTCTATGTGAATAGATGTAAATACATCATCTGTTACGCATCTTTCTGAGATCAATATTGAGTCCTCAAAATTATAGCCTTGCCACGGCATAAAAGCTACAGTTACATTTTTACCTAATGCTAATTCTCCAACTTTTGTAGATGGTCCATCAGCTATAATATCACCAGATTTTACTTTATCACCAACTCTAACTAATGGTTTTTGATTTATACATGTATTTTGATTTGATCTTTTAAACTTTTGAAGATTATAAATATCTACACCTGATTTTGAATAGTCCTTTTCACTTGATGCTTTTATTACTATTCTTTTACCATCGATTTTATCAACAACTCCATCTCTTCTGGCAACAATTGTAACTCCAGAGTCTAATGCAACATCACTTTCAATGCCTGTGCCTACAAGAGGAGCTTCTGGTTTCAATAACGGTACTGCTTGCCTCATCATGTTTGATCCCATTAATGCTCTGTTAGCATCATCATTTTCTAAGAATGGAATTAGAGATGCCGCCACTGAAACAAGTTGTTTTGGGGATACATCAATGTAATCAATATTATCTGGTTTAGCCAAAATAAAATTTAAATTTTGCCTACATGAAACTAGCTCTTCAGTAAACTTTCCATTTTTGTCTATCAAAGAATTAGCTTGCGCAATTGTAAATTTTGTTTCTTCCATTGCTGAAAGGTATTCAATGTTATTTTGCACGACACCTTCTTTTACTTTTTTGTAAGGGCTTTCAATAAAACCATATTTATTTATCTTAGAGTAAGTAGACAAACTATTAATTAATCCAATATTTGGTCCCTCTGGCGTTTCTATAGGACAGATCCTACCATAATGGGTTGGATGAACATCTCTAACTTCAAACCCTGCTCTTTCTCTGGTTAATCCTCCTGGACCCAATGCAGAAACTCTTCTTTTATGGGTAATCTCTGATAATGGATTTGTTTGATCCATAAATTGAGATAATTGAGATGTTGCAAAAAAATCTTTCAAAGAAATTGTTAAAGGTTTAGCATTTATTAAATCTTGTGGCATAGCAGATTCAACATCTAGCGTTGTCATTTTTTCTTTGATTGCTCTCTCCATTCTGTAAACTCCAATACGAGCCTGATTTTCAACTAATTCACCTACAGATCTTACTCTCCTATTTCCTAAATGGTCAATATCATCAACTTCATCCTTGCCATCTCTAAGATCGAGCATTTTTTGAATAATTGCCAAAATATCATCATTTCTTAAGATCGTAATTTTATCAGAACAATTTAATTCTAATCTTGAGTTCATTTTTACTCTTCCAACATCTGATAAATCATATCTATCTGAGCTAAAAAATAAGTTATTAAATATCTGAGTAGCTATCTCAATTGTTGGAGGCTCTCCAGGTCTTAAAACTTTATAAATTTCTGTAATTGCATCGTTTTTGTTTTCATTTTTATCATTGAAAATACTTAATAATAAGTATGGACCTTTATTTATTGAGTTAGTTCTAGAAATATCTAAAGATTTAATATCGGATTCAATAATTTTATTAATTATAGTCTCATTTATCTCTGTTCCAATTTTAAATACATCTTCACCAATTGTAATATCTCTATGTAAAAATTTACCATATAAGGATTCGCTAGAAACAAAAATTTCTTTTAGACCATCGTTTGATAGTTTTTTTGCAGTTAAAAAATTTATTTTTTCACCTAATTTTACAATAACTTTATTATTTTTTGCATCTATAACTTCTTCTGAAAAATTTTTGGCTCTATAATTTTCTGGATCAAACTTAGTTTTCCATTTATTTAAATTTTTATCATAATTTAATGTTTCTTTTTGATAAAATTCATCAACAATATCATTTTTTGAAAATCCTAAAGCTTGTAATAAAGTAGAAACTAATATTTTCTTTTTTCTATCAATTCTAAAATATAACAAATCCTTAACATCAAATTCAAAGTCTAGCCAAGATCCTCTATTGGGGATGACACGACAATTAAATAATAATTTACCGCTAGCGTGTGATTTGCCCTTATCATGATCAAAAAATACACCTGGGCTTCTGTGCATTTGATTAACAACAACTCTTTGAACACCATTGGTTATAAAAGTTCCACTATTTGTCATCATTGGAACTTCTCCCATATAAACTTCTTGTTCTTTTGCTGATAAAATATCTTTTGTATTATTTTCTTGATCTATTTCATAAACGACAAGTCTTAATGTGCATTTTAAAGCAGCAGAATAAGTTAAACCTCTTGCTATACATTCCTCAACATCAAATTTAGGTTTTTCTAATTTATAAGATACATATTCTAAAGTGGCTTTATCATTCAAGTCTTCAATTGGAAAAATGCTTTTAAAAACTCTATCGAAACCTTTAACAAGATGTTGCTCGACATCTTGTTTAAATTCTGTGAGCTCTCTATAGGAATTTTTTTGTACCTCTATAAGATTTGGTATTGATAAACTTTCCTTAAGTTTTCCAAAACTTTTTCTTATATTTTTCTTTTCTGTAAAAGATAATTGCATTTAAACTACTGATTAAAAAAATAACCAGTAAATAATCCTATCTAATTTATTTTAGTTCTACTTTTGCGCCAGCTGCTTCGAGTTTTTGTTTAATCTCTTCTGCTTCCTTTTTATTAACACCTGCTTTGACTTCTTTCGGTGCACCCTCAACTAAATCTTTTGCTTCTTTAAGGCCTAAAGCAGTAATAGCTCTAACCTCTTTTATAACATTAATTTTTTTATCTCCAGCTGCAGTAAGCATAATGGTAAATTCATCTTTTTCTTCAGCTGGTGCTGCTCCACCTGCTGCTGCTGGTGCAGCTGCTACAGCTGCCGCTGCAGTAACTCCCCATTTTTCCTCAAGTTGTTTTGAAAGTTCAGCTGCCTCCACAACAGTTAAACTTGATAAGTCATCTATAATTTTATTTAAGTCAGCCATATTAAATATTGTCCCTGGTTATTTTTTTGATTTTTCGAGCGCTAAAATAGCGATTTTTGACGCCGGCGCAAGTAAAATACTTGCTATTTTTTGTGCTGGAGACCTCAATATTCCTACTATTTTAGCCCTTGCTTCATCTAAGGAAGGAAGTGTAGCTACATTTTTGACACCAGCAACGTCTAAAATGTCGGATCCCATGATTCCACCTAGTATCTTTAAATTTTCATTTTCTTTTGAAAAATTTGTTAATATTTTTGCAGAGGTTATTGCATCTTCAGACAAAGCTACTGCAGTTGGGCCTGAAAACAAATCTGAAAGTTCTTTGCATCTTGTTTTTTCAAGAGCTAATTTTGTTATTCTATTATTTGTAATTTTAAATCTTATACCATGTTCTCTCATTTTAGCTCTTAAATCATCAAGTTGACTCATTGTTAAACCTTGATAATGAGTGACTATTACAGCTTCAGATTTTTCGAACTGATTTGTCATATCAGATATATACTGTTTCTTTTGTTCTTTATTCATCATAACTAAATACTCTTGCCTAATTTGATTTTATATGAAACTCCCATTGTAGAAGTTATGTAAGCTTGTTTAATCAAATCTCCTTTTATTGTATTATTGGATTTTTCTTTTTCTAAAACATCTATTATTGCGTTAAAATTCATTATTAGTTTATCGTCAGAAAAAGATTTATTACCTATACTCACACCTATATTTCCATCTTTATCATTTCTTATTTCGACTTGACCAGATTTTGCATCTGTTATAGCTTTTTTGAGATCATTGGTGACCGATCCTAATTTTGGATTTGGCATCAATCCTTTCGGACCAAGAACTTTTCCTAATTTTGAAAGTTTAATCATCATACCAGGTGTGCATATTAATTTTTCAAAATTTATATTTCCTGCTTTTATTTCTTCTATGAGCTCATCACCACCGACAACTTCTGCTCCAGCATCTTTAGCTTCTTGAGATTTGTTTTCTTCACAAACAGCACCTACTTTTACTTTTTTTGAACTTCCACCAGGTAAATTAATAACTGTTCTAATATTAACTTCGCTTTTCTTTTGCTTATTATTAATTTGCAAACTTAGATCTAAAGACTCATCAAATTTTGTTGTACAGTTTTGTTTTATAATAGGTATTAATTTATCTACTGTTTCAGATTGCAAATCTCTAGTTTTTTCAGGTAATTTTTTAAATCTTTTTGATGACATTATTCTACTATCTCTATACCCATTGATCTTGCAGATCCTGCAATAATTTTTGCAGCTTCATCAACATCATGTGCATTTAAATCCGCCATTTTTTTTTCTGCAATTTCTTTAAGTTGTTTTTTAGAAATCTTAGCAACAATATTTCTACCAGGTTCTTTAGAACCACTTTTTAATTTTACAGCCTCTTTAATAAAATGAGATGCTGGTGGTGATTTGATAATAAAATCAAATTTTTTATCTTTATATACTGTAATAATTACTGGAACTGGTTTTCCAGCAAATGATTTTGTTTTTTCATTAAATGCTTTACAAAAGTCCATAATATTTATCCCTCTTTGACCTAAAGCTGGACCTACAGGTGGGGCTGGATTAGCTTGTCCTCCATTGATTTGCAATTTTATATATCCACTTATTTCTTTTTTTGCCATTAACTTGCCTTTTCTACCTGACTGTATTCTAAATCAACTGGTGTAGGTCTCCCAAATATTGAAACGGAAACTTTCAATCTTAGTTTTTCTTCATCTATATCCTCAACTAATCCACTAAACGAAGCAAATGGTCCATCTATAACCTGAACTTTCTCTCCAACGTTATATTCAACACCTGATTTTGGTTGTACAACTCCATCTTTGATTTGACCAAGTATTTTTTCAATTTCTTTTTCTGATACTGGTATTGGAGTTCCTCTTGTTCCTAAAAAACCACTTACTTTTTTTAGATTTTTTATCATATGATAAATTGTATTATCCATTTCACTTTTTAGTAATACATATCCGGGAAAGTATTTTTTTTTTCTTTGAACTCTTTTTCCTCTTTTAACCTCAGTTACATCATGAGTAGGGACGATAATCTCATCAATTTTATCTGAAATATTTGCTTTAGTTGCTTCCTCTTTAATTTCTTTAGCAACTTTATTTTCAAAGCTAGAATGAGATTGTACGATATACCAATTTTTCATTACAGATTAACCTTTAAAACTAATTCTAAAAAAAATTGCAGGACCTGATCTAATAAAAGAAAAAATAAAGCAGCTACAATAGCCATTGCAACAACCATTAAAGAACCTTGAATAACCTCTTTTCCTGTTGGCCAAGTAACTTTAAAAGCTTCTTGTTTTACATCCTGAATAAATTTAAGTGGGTTTTTCATAATTTTTTTTGGCAGGAGCGGAGGGAATCGAACCCCCAACCTCCGGTTTTGGAGACCGGCGCTCTACCAATTGAGCTACACTCCTATGGAGTTTACTCTATAATTTTAGTTACTACTCCAGCTCCTACTGTTCTACCACCTTCTCTTATGGCAAAATTTAATTTTTCAGCCATTGCAATAGGTGTAATTAATTTTACTGTAAATTTAGCATCATCACCTGGCATTACCATTTCTGTGCCTGAAGGCAACTCGACTTCACCTGTAACGTCAGTTGTTCTAAAGTAAAACTGAGGTCTGTATTTAGTAAAGAAAGGTGTATGTCTTCCCCCCTCTTCTTTTTTTAACACATAAGCTTGTGCCTCAAATTTAGTATGTGGAGTAATAGAAGCTGGTTTACACAACACTTGCCCTCTTTCAACATCAGTTCTCTCAACTCCTCTTAACAAAGCTCCAATATTATCTCCAGCCTCTCCAGAGTCTAACAATTTTCTAAACATTTCTACACCTGTACAAACAGTTTTTTTTGTTTCTCTGATTCCAACTATTTCAATTTCATCTCCAGTTTTAATTACACCAGATTCTACTCGACCAGTTACAACTGTTCCCCTTCCTGAAATTGAGAACACATCCTCAACAGGCATCAAGAAATCTTTGTCTTTTGGTCTATCTGGTTGTGGAATGAATTCATCAACAGATTTCATAAGTTCCATGATAGAATTTTTTCCAATCTCATCATCTCTACCTTCAACGGCTGCCAATGCAGAACCTTTAATGATTGGGGTTTTGTCTCCTGGGAATTTGTATGATGTTAATAAATCTTTAATTTCTTCTTCAACAAGTTCAATCATTTCTTTATCATCGACTTGATCAACTTTGTTTAAGTAAACAACTATTGCTGGGACACCAACTTGTCTTGCCAAAAGAATATGTTCTCTCGTTTGAGGCATTGGTCCATCTGCTGCGTTAACTACTAATATTGCGCCATCCATTTGTGCAGCACCTGTAATCATATTTTTTACATAGTCTGCGTGACCTGGGCAATCAACGTGTGCATAGTGTCTTTTTTCAGTTTCATATTCAACATGAGCGGTTGAAATTGTAATTCCTCTTTCTTTTTCCTCTGGAGCTTTATCAATTTGATCATAAGCAGTAAATTGTGCACCGCCTGACTCTGCTAATACTTTTGTGATCGCAGCAGTTAATGTTGTTTTACCATGATCGACATGACCAATAGTACCAATATTACAGTGCGGTTTATTTCTTACGAACTTTTCTTTTGACATTACTTATTTACCTCTTTTATTTTTTTCCTTAATTTAATTTTTGGAGCGGGTAAAGGGAATCGAACCCTTACATCCAGCTTGGAAGGCTAGCGTTCTACCATTGAACTACACCCGCAACACCCAAGTACACTCCTTGTCATAAAAATATTTATTGAATGGTGGAGGGGGAAGGATTCGAACCTTCGAAGACCGAAGTCAACGGGTTTACAGCCCGCCCCATTTGACCGCTTTGGTACCCCTCCTTAACATAGTTTTAGGGGGAAGCACCCCATGTTCAATAAAGCTTTAAACAACATGCGTTTTATATATTTTTATTGTACAAATGCAATACGTGAAATATAGGAAAATAGCTTAAAAAATAGAGTAAATTCTACATTTATCATGAACAAATCATCTTTTTTTATTGTTGGAAAACATGCAGTTATAGAGGCATTAAAAAATCCCAATAGAAAAGTTTTGAAAATTTTTCTTACTGAAGAAAGTAAAAAAAATATACATAGAGTAAGTTCAAGAAAAAATCTTCTTAAAGATTTAAAAATTTATTACAAAACTCGAAAAGAACTTGATAAATACTGTTCGAAAGACGGAATTACTCATCAAGGATATGTTGCTGAAATAGAACATTTTGAAAAAAATAACTTAAAAGAATTTATTAAAGTAAAGAACAATTTAACTTTTGCTTGTTTGGATGAGGTAACAGATCCTAGAAATATAGGCTCTATAATTAGAAGTGCCGCATCCTTTTATATAGATGGAATAATTATTAAAGAGAGACATTTTCCATCTGAAAGTAAGCTCATGTATAAATCTGCAAGCGGATGTATGGAGCATATAAATATATTTGAAGTATCAAATATAAATACCACTCTTAAATATTTAAGGGAAAATAATTTTTGGATTTATGGTTTTGAAGCAAAAAGTGAAAAAAAATTTAATGATATCAAATGGGATGGAAATAACATTTTACTTTTTGGTTCAGAAGGATTTGGTATTAGAGAACATGCAAAAAAATATACAGATTTTTCAGTAAAAATAGATATAAACAAAAACATAGAAAGTTTAAATATATCCAATAGTGCTGCAATAGTTTTTCATCACATAAATCAATATAAAAATAAAACTTGATAATATTAAAAATCGTAATACAAAACTCTACGTGCCCTTGTAGCTCAGCTGGTAGAGCAATTGATTTGTAATCAATAGGTCCGCGGTTCGAGTCCGTGCGGGGGCACCATCAATCAATAAAATCAACGTTAATTATTTTTTAAAATTTTTGTTTAGACATCTAAAACACATTCACTGTGTTCGTAGTGTGTTAAGAGTGTGTTAAGGTCAAGTGGTCGTTAATTAATAAATTCTCTTTTTAAATCACATACATAATGATCTAAGAATTTATTATTTTTATGATCATATTTCGACATTGTTATAGTGGGCTCTGTATCTCCCGCAAAAACTATCTTTTGAAAACCTAATTCATAGTCTTTAAATTTAACTGTGAAATGATCTTCTCCAAAGTCAAGCTCTTTGCTAGGAATAATCATAAATTTATTTTGTTTTTTATCAAAATAATGAAATCCTGTTGCTTCAAGTTTATAGTTTAAAGGCTGAAATTTCTTTCCAAAAGTTGCGAGCATGTTTGTACAAGAAAAATTTAAACCTTGATCTGCATAAGATGTTGATTGATATAATAGTATAAGAAATGAAATTATGATTCTTTTCACATAGCTATAGTTAAATTAATTAAAGTCTATATATTGGCTCAATAGTGGCAAATTAAAGTTTTTTCACTTCGGTTCTACTATTTTATTATTTTCAAACTTAATACAATCAAAGATTAATTCATCAACTCTGACTTTTTCATATTCACCGTTATCTTTAATAGTATAATAACCTTTATCTTTGAAATAACTCCAGATTGAATGAATGAATCTAGAAACATAGTCTCTTCCATCAGGTCGGACTGGTATTCTACAGGCAAATTTAGTAGTATCATTATTGTATCTAAAATATTCTGATACTCTATTGTCTTCTATAAATATTTGTCGATCTTCATAATATAATGGATAAAATTTATCTCCTATTTTCTCAACATCGACGCTAACAATTTTTCCAGAGAAACCAAAAAAACCCCAGTCTGTTCCGCGCATTTTAGACATCATTAAGTATTCAGATTTTGCATGTGAAATAGACAACAAACTCAGAACCAATATCACTAAAAGTTTTTTCATTTATGTTTATTCATACATTTTGGTAAATGTTTCATAATAAAATCTAAACGCTTTTGAATAGTCTGAAAACGTTTTTTTAAGACTAGAACTGGGTACACCCTTATTTTTAATATAATCATTAACAATAACCCTAAAGGTATCTAATATTTTTTTTAGATTTTTATCATCGTGAGAAAACATTTTTCCAGGTTGTTTAGTAGCGTGTGAAATAATTTTAATATTATCTTTATTTTTTGTTAAATCTTCTAATACAAAAAGTGCTTTTATTATCGTAAGATTATCTTCAGAAAATCTACTTTTATCAATTTCTTCTAAATTTTGAACTGCATAAATATGAAAAATTCCTACAAAAACAATTATACCAACAAGCTGGCTATCCGATAATGCTTTTTTTTTAAATATTTCATTTTCAATTCTGCTTGTAACTGGAAGCAGATCCATATCTAAAATCATCTGTATTGATGCACTAACAATCATAGTGTTAATATTTTCATATATATTTTTTGTTAATGGGGTTTTTAGATCTACAGGAAAATTTTTGTCTAAAATCTTATTATTTTTTTTAACTATTTCTAAAATATTTTTTTCTGCATTCATTAAAAAACATACCACTGTGTTCATAGTGTGTACAGATTTGAAATAACTTTCAATTAACGTTGATAGTATTTATCTTTTTGAATTTAGACTCTCGATTTGTAATCAATAGGTCCGCGGTTCGAGTCCGTGCGGGGGCACCATTAATTAGTTTCGTTTCTTAACTGTTCAATTTTAATTTTTTTTTGAAGACTTCTGTTTTTATCAAATATTAAATTAAATTTAATTTTTTTGTTAGTTTTAATAGATATTGATTTTGCATTTCTTACCTCAATATTATCGGCGACAGCACTTATGGGTCTCTTTATATAATTTAAATTCTTAATTGTGATTTTAGATTTATCACTAACTATTTTTCCTTTCCATCTCCTAGGTCTAAAAGCACTGATAGGACTTATAGATAA
Source organism: uncultured Pelagibacteraceae bacterium (assembly GCA_902586225.1). Lineage (GTDB taxonomy): Bacteria > Pseudomonadota > Alphaproteobacteria > Pelagibacterales > Pelagibacteraceae > Pelagibacter. The sequence continues at coordinate 83,343 of CACIGO010000001.1, read as the reverse complement.
CTTATTAGAATCAATGCTAAGAATGGGACCATGAACAGAAAGGTTATAAGCTGTACTGCCAGCAGGTGTTGATACTAAAACACCATCTGAAATTAAATGTTTTATAATTTGTTTTTTACCATTTGAAATAGTTAATGATGCAGTTTGTCTACTTTGTCTAAGTACAGAAATTTCGTTAATTGCTATACATTTTTTAACAATGTTTGATTTATTTTTTACAGTCATCTCTAATGGAGATATAGAGACCAATCTTCCTTTTATTAAATTTTTATAGTTTGTCTTTTCAGAAAATTTATTCATAAGAAAACCGTAGTTTCCTGAATTTATTCCATAAAACGGTTTTTTATATTTATTAAATTTTTTTAATGTTTCGAGCATAAAACCGTCACCACCTATCACAATTATTAAATTGGATTTTGACAAAGAATGCATCTTTATTTTTTTTAAAATTATATTTTTAATTTTAGATGATCTTGAATTTTTGTCAGAAATTACAAAAGGATTAACCATTAGTGGTGCCCTCGGCCAGACTCGAACTGGCACTCCCAAAAGGGCAAGGATTTTAAGTCCTTTGTGTCTACCAATTTCACCACGAGGGCATGAGTTATTTTCATGAGTGTTTATGCCAATATTTATAATTGAACAAGAGGAATAAGTAAATTTTTTTTATTTTATCTCTCTAACGTCTAGTCTACGTCTAGTTGTCCTATAAAATCCTATTTTAATTTTAGCTAATTATTATTTAACATTGGCTTGTAAATAATTTAAAATGGAATCTGTCCCACCTAAAACGCTCTCAAACAATTCAATAGCCTCAACGTCGTCTGTTTCTTTAAAGTAATCATAGTGACACTGTTGGTTTTTTGCAATTTTCTCATTTTTAGTCATACTTATGAAGCTCATCCAGCCCCATTGATTTAACAATCTAGAACCACATTTACTTTGAATATTTTCGCTGTGTCTAAAGAAAGGTATAATAGCATCTTCTCCTGGTTCTTCTCCAATATTAATCACTAAAATTTGATCATCAGTATCAAGTTTTCTCTTATAAACTAAAGCTTCTTCAAGTTTAACTTTCTTATCAACTTCATTTATTAAATTTCCTTTAATAATTGATTTATATAATTGATCTTCTTTTTGCCTTTTTGGTTTAATTGGATTTGTATTAGATGAGAAGTTTACATTATTTGATTTAAGTTTAAATATTCCATTTTCATAATTAAATATTGTAAAAATATCTTTCATTGGTTCTGCAATTTCCTCGGTTATTTTCGCTTTAGCTATTTTTTTTATATCATTTGGTAAAGTTCTTAAATTTTCATTATCTTTTAAATATTTTAATATAGAATTTGTCCCAGCTAAAATAGCTTCAAATAATTCCAAAGACTCAGCATCATTAGACTCAGAAAAATAATTATGAATACATTGTTGGTTTTCTGCAAAATTTACATTATTAGTTTCACTTACAAAATTCATCCAACCGCCCTCAATGAAATTTAACTCCATAAATAACATGCCACATTTATTTATAATATTTTCACGGTGTCTAAACAAAGGCATGATTGTATCTTCATCTGCCTTCCTTCCTATATAAACAGCTAAAATTTGATCCTTCATTTCATCTGTTAATTTATCCTGGTAAACCAATGCTCCATCAAATTTAATATTTTTATCATCTTCAGATATCAAATTTCCTTTGATAAATGCTTTATATAATTGGTGATCTTTTTGTTTATTTGGCTTAATAGGATTTGTGTTTGATGCAAATTTTACATTATTTGATTTAAGCTTAAATGTACCACCTAACATATTGTTAAAAATTTTAAATTCAGAATATCTAAATTTTTTTTCATAATCTTTTGGTTTTTCAGATAGTTTTTTTGTCCAAAAATTGTCCCCTTCTGACATTATATTTGCATTAAATATCTCTATTGGTTGAATATGATAATATGCACCATGGAATGGATGAACTTTAACTTCATGAGGTGAAAATTTATCCTCAAGCCACTCAGGATGTTTCTCTGTCACAAATCTTATTGACCAATTGATATAAGATTGTTTGTCCGGGATCCTCCCTATTTTCAAATCATGCTGGTAATTTTCAAGACCACCTCGTTCATAAATAACGTGTTCCATATGTGTTTTAAAAGGTTTTGTTCCACATGATGCTGCGCCAACTCCTTTTTTTGCTATATGTTTTATTAAAGTAATATCATCATATATTTTGAAAAGTTGCTCGTACGCTTCAGCTAAAGTTTTTCCATGTCTTGTTTTATAATCAAGAAGATTAAATTTTGCTAAATTCAATAACTCCACATTAGTAGAAAATAATTGGCTTGTAGAGTATGAATATCCAATTGCTTTACAACCTTTTGCTGCTGTTGGAATAAAATATCCTTCGTCACCAATCATGCTTAAAACATAGTCTAAATCCCACAACCCTTTAGACCAAAGTTCTTTATCTTGCATAACTATAGCCAACGCTAATTCAGCTGAAGCAAATCTCAATCTTACAGTTCCACAATTATTAACTTTATGTCTTTTTTTATTAAGCTTCATAGGATTTTCTATTGGACAAAGTTTTGTCCTACTACGATTGCTATCTCTATCAAGTCGTTCGATCATTGCTTTATCTTTAAAATAATTTTGGATAGTCTTATGCTGATCTTCTGTAAAATTAAATTGATCATAATTAACTGCATAAAATGTTACAAGTGGAGAAAGAACACCCCATAACTGATAGTCTCTTGGATTAAAATTATCCTTACCTGAATTTTTATAGACCCAATTATCTTTTTTGGCAGTTGCAATTTTTAATATTATTTCTCCATGTAAATCGATTCCTCCCTCAAAATCTATTGTGGCATAACTCATTAAAGATCTCTGACATTTTTTAAAAATTTTTTCTTGAATTGTAGGAGTGCTTGGCACTTGAAATTCACTTATTACTTTTGTGCATAGTTTTTTTGATAAAATTTTTCCATCAATCTCATCTTTCCAAAGATAATTAGTGTGAGACCAATTATTGGCCTGTATATTTGTTCGATAAAACTTATATCTGTCATAGTCTTTTATAATTCTATTCACTTTAGGTAGTGGAACCTTAAGAAGCTCACTGGATCTAACATGATCATCCATCATCTCCTTAGCTTCATCTGAATAAATTTGTTCTGCTAATATTGGATTTGTAAAAGTAAAAATTGAAAATAATAAAAATATTAAAAATTTTTTCATATATATTAATAATAATATTCTATCTCTTTAACGTCTAGTCTACGTCTAGTTATCCTATAATATCCTATTTAATACCTGATTTTTTTCTAACATTGTTTAAAATCAATTCATATTAAAGTTTGTTACAATTATAACCTAAATTTATTAAGTTTAATTGATTGCATTGATCTGCAAATCTTATTTCATCTATATACAAAATTTGAACTGTTGAAGCTTCCTCATAATTCCATTTAGTTTTCACTTTTTTTCCTTTAGCTTTTATTTGATTTGCTCTTGGCTGATAAATACCAAAATTTGTTGATGAGAATGATGAGTTTCCTGGCATTTTATTTTCCATATTAATAATTTTTTTTCCGTTAACCCACATGAGTAAACTTTTCTTATTAGGTGTATGCACTATTACATCTATCCACTTTCCCAAGTGATTAGAAAAATGTTTTAAATCAAAAAAAGGTGGATCGTGATATTTTTCACTTATTTTTCTACAAATATTTTTTCCTAGAAGTTTTTTACTAATTTTAACGCACTTATTGTCGTGAAGAAAACTTCTTAACTCTACATTTACAATTCCTTCAGGTGAGATACCCATTCTATAATGTGCACCTTTGCTTTTTCTATGTATTTGATTGAATATAAGTGGCGTATTTGAATGAATATAATTTTTAGGGATTAATACAGAAAATGAAAGCCATTTACTTCCCCAATCTCGATACTTAGTTCCTATAAAAACTCGTCGTGCTCCCTCATAGCAATTGTTAAAGTTGTTTTTGCTATCATTAGATTTCTTGTATATCCCACAATCACCTGGATGACTTTCAAATTTAATAGAGATATTATCTTCTCTTGAAATCTCATCTGTGATTTTCAAACAGTGATCAGGTCCTTTACCTTTCTGCCAGCAAGCATCCCAATGGTTCATTCTCAATTGTTTTCCATCAAGAACACTTTCAGGTAAATTAATTAAACGCGAATTACCACTACTTTTACCTCCAGCTAATTCTTTCCATACTACTGGATCTGCATATGAATAATTTAAAAAGAGAAAAAATAATAAAAATATTAAAAATTTTTTCATATATATTAATAATAATATTCTATCTCTTTAACGTCTAGTCTACGTCTAGTTTGAGTGAATTTATTATACATATTTTCAAATAATAATAGGTTAAGGTTTTATTAAAATGTAGGATTTGATGGGATTTAAGACTGTATGAGACTGTGTGAGACTATAAAATATCTCAACGCTATGTTTTTTAAGTCCTTTGTGTCTACCAATTTCACCACGAGGGCATGAGTTATTTTCATGAGTATTTATGTTAATATCTATAATTGAACAAGTTTAAAATGTAAAATTTTTAATATAAATTATTTTGTATTAATGGATGATTTAAAGCTGATCGTTGAAAATATAAATTCAAAAAAATTAGATTTAGCACTAAAACAATGTAAGGATTATAGTGTCAAAGAAAATATATATTTAATTAATAATTTTATAGGTGTCATTTATTCATTAAAAAATAATCAAGAACTAGCTGAAAACTACTTTAAAAAGTCTCACAAATTAAATGAAAAATTTGAAGATCCTTTAAAAAATCTGTACTTAATTAATATTAGAAAAAAGAACTATTTAGAAGCAATTAATATTGCTCAAAAACTAAATGATATAAACAGTACAAATGATTTATTTGTTTATCAGCTTGCTTATGCTTATGAGTTAAATAATGACAATTTATTAGCAATTAAAAATTACGAACAATGCAAAGATTTAAATGGTAAAAATAAATTAAAAGCTCTCAATAATATTGGAAATATCTATTTAAAAAATAATAAACCAAAAACTTCCCTCAAATACTTTTTAGAGGCAAATGAAATTATCAAAAACGATAAAATTATAATTAATAATATTCTTTTGAATTACATAAAACTTAAAGATGAAAATAAGTCAGATGAGTATTTTGAAATTTCAAAGAAACTAGACAGTAAATATATAGAATTTGTTTATAACAAGGCTCAATATTACATTTTTAAAGAAAAGTTTGATAATGCAATAGAGCTCCTAAATAATCATAAAGATAAGTCAAAATTTTTAATAATATTAATAGAACTATATTTTAATATGGGAAATTTTAAACAAGGAGAGATATTGCTAAATAGAATTAGAAATCAGATTAAGAAAGATAACAATTTTTTTAATTATATTGGTATTAGATCACTTAGGGAGGGGAACTTTGAAGATGGTTGGAAATTCTATGAAAGTAGAGGATCAAAAACTACATCTTATCTAAAAGAAATTAAAGAATGGAATGGAGAAAACCTTGAAAATAAAAGTATTGTTGTATTTTATGAACAAGGAATTGGAGATACACTACAATTTTCAAAGTATGTCTACTCTTTGACTAAAATAGCGAAACAAGTAATTTTTATAGTAAATAATAGTATTAAAAATTTATTTAGAACTGATCTAATTAATCTAAAAATCGAGACTAGAGATAGTTTCATAAATAAAGAATTTGATTATAAAATCTCCTTAGGTTCGTTAATAAAATTTTTCTATTTGGAAAAATTTAGTTCACATGATCATTTAATTAATAAAAATATTGATACTAATAAAGATTGGGAAAATAAATTAAGTTCAGATAAACCAAATGTAGGTTTAGTTTGGACTGGCTCATTCCTTGGTCCAAATCAACCATTTAGATCTATACAATTAAAAAATTTAGTAAAAATTTTAGATCTAGATATTAATTTTTATTGTTTACAAAATGAAATTTGGGAAAGCGACAAAGAATATTTTAATACTGATAAGATTAAAGATTTTGGGAAATATGATTTAGTTGAAATTTCATCAATTATAAAAAATTTAGATTTAGTAATATCAGTAGATACAGCAATTTTACATATTTCTGCAATTTTGAATAAAGAAACTTGGGGAGTATTTAATATCTACCCCGATTGGAGATGGGGAGCACTTGATAAAATAAACCCTTACAATTCTCTAGTTAAAATAAATCAAACAAAATTTAATCAATGGGAGGATGTAACCAACGGAATATATGAGAGATTAAAAATAAAATTTAAATTAAATTAAATTGATATTCTCTTGCTTCAATTATTTCTTTCGGTAACTCAAGCTCAACATCATCTAACTTTATAAATTCATCTTTCTTAATATCTTTTTTTAAAACTGCATTGTCAGTATAACCCATAGGTAAAATTCTTTCTTGTTTTGATTTTTTTGAAGAAATCAATCGGCCTCTAGCACAATAACCACCTTCTCCATCAAGATATTCACCAGTTTTTAAATCTTTTTTTGCAACACTAGCTATTTCAGCATTAAAGTTTTTTGTATGACCTGTTGCTTTATTATCAAGCACTATAGAATAAATAGATTGGGCCAATTCTAATCCAATATAATGATAAGGCCTCCAAATGGCCGAATAATTTCCCGAAGAGTCTGTTACCATTCCATAATCTTTAAAACAGTTTTTCACATACTCATTTTGAGCTTTAATAACAATATACACTCCCCATCTAAGATCATTAGGGATATCTTTTTTATCTAAATCAATGCTTGAAATCACTTCTACTTGACCTGAATAATCTAGTAAACCACCTTCAGACTTTGGAATTAATTTTCTGGCAATATCATAAACACCAATTGGAGGATATGTTAATCCACTATTTGGGCATTTTAAGTCTGTAGCATTGCTGACAGCACACATTTCTATTGATGATTTATCCCCACATAAAAAACTATTAAACATTTTAGGATTCATCCCAGATTCATTTTCAGCTCTTTCTTTAGTTAAACCATAGTGTCCCCAAACAGTTTCTGGTGTCGAATATTCAAATGATGGATGATATTTTGTCCCTTTACCTGCACATATAACTTCAAAACCATTTAATTTTGCCCATTCAATTTGTTCTAATATTAATGATGGCTGATCACCATAAGCCATTGAACAGATAACGTTGTTCTTTTTAGCTAAATCAGACAAATACTTTCCACATAAAACATCTGCCTCAACATTAACCATTATTATATGTTTTTTACTTTCTATGATTTTCTTTGCATGTAATGTGCCTGCTATAGGATTGCCTGTAGCTTCAATAAATACATCAATTTCTCTGTTAAAAACTTTGTCTAAATTATCTGCAAAATTAATCTTTTGTATAGTTTCACTAGATAATCCACTATTAAAACAATTTTTTTTTGCTCTCTCAATATCAAGCTCTATGATTGAATCTAAAATGATTTTGTTTAATTGATTATATTGAGCGAGAAACATTGAAACAAATTTCCCACATCCAACAAAAGCAACTCTAATTGGTTTTTTTAAATTTTGAAGTTTAGTATATAAATACACAGATCTATCTTAATAAGAAAAAAATAATAAACCAATAAGATAATAATCCTGAAACAATAGTAGCGATTACACTCCTTGAGTAAAATCCAACAACTAAAGCAACAATTGCACCATAAATTTTTGGATCTGTGATTTCTACTAACAAACCAAAATCATCAAAAAAAACACCAGGAAATATTATTGCTGGAAATACAGCTGCTGGAACATAATTAAGAACTTCTTTAACTTTTGTTCCAAGCATTTCTCTATCAATTAAAGCGACCATAGCCATCCTAGAGAAATAAGTTACAATTCCAGATACTATAATTGAAAGCCAGGTCATTTTTTAAACCTCAACATTATAAAGGCGGCAATTAGAGCAACTATTGGAGATAATATTATGTAAGACTTAAAAGGAGCATCAAATAAAATTAATGATGCAAATCCAGATACCAACATCACAAAAACATGATCTAATTTTCTTAAGTCATTTACAATAATTGCTAAAAAGGTAAGAGGAATTGCAAATTTTAAACCCAATTCTTCAGGAATAAATGAGCCCAATATAATTCCACTAATAGTGGATAACTGCCAACAAAACCAAAGTGTTACTCCTGTACCAAGAACATAATAATGTGGATTAGATAAATTTTTATTCTGTTTAATGTACTTGTTAGATTCTGCAAAACCTTGGTCTACAATGAAATAAGATATAAATAATTTTTTTATAAAACTTAGTTTTTCAAGATATTCAGATAAAACTGCCCCATATAATAAATGTCTAGAGTTTATTACTCCAACTGATGTAATAGCTACTAATGAGGAGGCTCCACCAGACAAAAGTTGCATAAATATTATCTGTGAAGCACCACCAAAAATGATCAAAGAAGTTGCATAAACTAAAATTGGATCGAAACCTAATTCAACACCAATAGCTCCTGTTATAATTCCAAAAGGTATTACCGATAACATGTGAGGTAAAACAGCAACTGTGCCTTTAAAAAATATTTTTGATTTTGAAAGCATTAATTAAAAATTCACTAAAGCTTTTTTGAGATATTTTTGATCTAATTTACAATCTTTATAGCCCTGCTTAACAACGTTTAAATATCTTTCGGTTGGATATCTAAAAATTGTTTTTTTTGGCATTATATAAGTCATCACAGTTTTGTTGTAATACTTAAAATATATTTTTTTATAAAGAATTGGATAATCTTCATAAATATCAAGTTTTTTTTCATCACTTTTTGATATCTCATACAATCCACCAGGTACAATGGAATTGTTTTTCTTTTCTATATCTGCTGCACGATACTTACTTCTGAAATTAAGCGTGTATCCTTTTAAATTTATTTTTTTAATAAATTTCGAATCTTTACATCTTCTTTTCATTTGAAAATGATTTAGATTACTTCCGTAAGCAAAATAAAGCATAATTATCTCTCAACTATTTCAATTTCTTTATCTTTAACAAACTTAAGTATTTCTGAATTACATTTATCAATTTTTGTTTTATCTGCTGATCTGATAACAATTGACACCCCTAATTTTCCAGCTTTAAAAAAAGGATAACTTCCGATTTCAACTTCAGAATTATTATTTTGGACATCTGTTAAAGATTTAGCTATTTCACTCTCAACAGTTCTTAAATTAATTGTTTCACTTAATATCGGCTCCCCTCCAACCAAAAGGTTATTTAAACTTCCAAGCATAGCCTTCATAATAGATGGAACTCCTGGAAGACAAAATACATTTTCAACATAAAAGCCAGGTGCACCACTAGATGGATTTAAAATTAAATTAGCGCTAACAGGCATTTTGGCCATCTTTTGTCTACCTTCATTAAATTCTCCTGGCTTATAATAATTTTCTAGAATTGAAAAAGCCTCTTTATGAAAACCGTATTCAATATTAAATGCTTTAGATACAGACTCTGCAGTAATATCATCGTGAGTTGGCCCTATTCCTCCTGTAGTAAATATATATGAATATTTTTCTCTAAGTTCATTAATTGTATTTATAATAATATTTTCATCATCAGGAATTACTCTAACTTCTGCAACAGGTATACCTAATGAATTTAACCAAATTGCCAATGTGCTAGTATTAACATCTTGTGTTCTTCCAGAAAGAACTTCGTTACCGATAATTAAAATACCAGCATTTATCTCTTTTTTATTTTGCATATGTAAATATAAGTAAATTTATATGAAATTTACAAATAGCCTTATTAAAGGAAAATTATTAAAAAGATATAAAAGATTTTTCGCCGATATAAAAGTAAATAACAAGATTATAACGGCACATTGTCCTAACACTGGATCTATGCAGGGCCTTATAGATAAAGGTAATGATGTTTTGCTTACAGAACACGATGATCCAAAAAGAAAACTGAAATTCACATTAGAAATAATTAAAGCAAATAAAAGATACGTTGGTGTAAATACTCATAGAGCTAACAAAATCGTTAATCATGGATTAGAAAATAAATTAATATCTGAGTTTAAAACTATCAAAAATATTAAACCGGAATTTAAATTTAGTGATGATACAAGATTTGATTTTTTATGTGATAATTATTTAATAGAAGTAAAGAATGTAACATTATTTAGAGAAAATGATCTTGCGGAATTTCCTGATGCAGTAACATCAAGAGGAACAAAACATCTAAATATGCTAATTAAATCAATTAAAAAAGGATATAAGCCATATGTCTTATTTTTAACGCAAATTCAAAATATTAATAACTTTAGAATTGCAAAAGATATTGATCAAATTTATTTTGAAAACTACAAAAAAGCAAAAAAAGCAGGAGTTAAATTTCTTGCTTATAGATGCAAACTTAGTTCTAAAGAGATTAAAATTGAAAAAAAAATTAATATTATAGATGAGTGATTATAAAGAAAAATTTGAAAAGATGAGAGTTGCTGGAAAGCTTGCATCTAAAACTTTAGACATGCTTACAGATTATATTAAACCAGGAGTATCAACAGATAAGATCGATAAATTAGGTTATGAATTTATAAAAGATAATGGTGGCTATTCAGCTCCATTATTTTATAGAGGTTTTGAAAAATCACTCTGCACATCTTTAAACCATGTAGTTTGTCATGGAATACCCTCTGAGAGAATTTTAGAAGATGGTGATGCAGTTAATATTGATGTGACAGCGGTCATTGATAATCATTATGGAGATACAAGTAGAATGTATGAAGTTGGAAATGTTCCAGTTAAGGCAAAAAATTTAATCGAAGCAACCTACGACTCGTTGATGAAAGCAATATCTATCTTAGAACCAGGTAAAAAACTTGGTGATATAGGATTTGAAATTCAATCTTATGTTGAAAGCAAAGGTTATTCAGTTGTAAGAGATTTTTGTGGGCATGGAATAAGTAATGTATTTCATGAGCCTCCTAATATACTTCATTATGGATCTAAAAATACTGGCAAAGAACTAATACCTGGTATGACTTTTACTATTGAACCAATGATAAATTACGGAAAATATGAAACAAAAGTTTTAAATGATGGGTGGACAGCTGTAACTAAAGATAAATCTTTATCAGCACAATTTGAGCATACTGTTGGTATCACAGAAGATTCATATGAAATTTTCACAGAATCTGTTAAAGGTTATACGAGGCCTCCTTATAATTAATGATATCAAGATATTCTAGAAAAGAACTTGTCAGTATTTGGTCTGAAGAAAACAAATATAAGATTTGGCTAGATGTAGAAATTGCTGCAGCTGAGGCAATGGAAAAATATAAAATTATTCCTAAAGGTGTTGCGTCATTGGTTAAAAAAAGGGGGAAGATTAAAGTTAAAAGAATTCATGATATAGAAGCAAAAGTCAAGCATGATGTAATTGCTTTTTTGACATCAATTACAGAACAAACGGGTCTGAAAGCAAGATATCTTCATCAAGGTATGACATCATCTGATGTTTTAGATACAACTTTAAATATTCAATTGGTTCAATCAGGGAATATTTTGTTAAGAGACATTGATAAAATTTTATCTGTTCTAAAAAAACAAGCAAAAAAATATAAGTTAACACCATGTATTGGAAGAAGTCATGGAATTCACGCAGAACCAATTACATTTGGTCTAAAATTAGCATCATTTTATGAAGAATTTAAAAGAAACAAATTAAGATTAAAAGATGCAATAGAAAATGTATCAACATGTGCAATTTCAGGTGCAGTAGGAACATTTGCTAATATAAATCCTAAAATTGAAACTTATGTTGCAAAAAAATTAAAATTGAAAGCTGAGCCCATTTCAACTCAAATTATACCAAGAGATAGACATGCACATTATTTTGCAGTTCTTGGGATTATTGCTGGATCTGTTGAAAGAGTTGCAACAGAAATAAGACATTTACAAAGATCTGAAGTTTATGAATTACAAGAATACTTTTCAAAAGATCAAAAAGGCTCATCTGCTATGCCTCATAAAAAAAATCCAATATTAAGTGAAAATCTCACAGGACTTGCAAGAATGGTGAGAAGCTATGTAATTCCAGCTTTAGAAAATATTTCTCTATGGCATGAAAGAGACATTTCTCATTCTAGTGTTGAAAGAAATATTGGTCCAGACGCAAACATAACTTTAGATTTTGCTTTAGTTAGACTGTCAGGAATTTTAGAGAAAATGATTGTTTATCCAAAAACGATGATAAAAAATTTAAACTTAACAAGAGGTCTTGTTTTTTCTCAAGAGGTAATGTTAGAACTTACTAAATCAGGTATTGCTAGAGAAAAAGCGTATAGATTGGTTCAGTCTCATGCAAAAGCTAGTTTTGCAAAGAATACAAACCTATTAACACTTTTAAAAAGTGATAAATCGATTACTAGTAAAATAAGTGAAAAAAGATTAGATAAAATCTTTACTTATGACAAACACTTAAAAAATGTAAATTATATTTTTAAAAGAGTATTCAAATAATGAAAAAAGGAAAAAAATTATACGAAGGTAAAGCAAAAATAATTTTTGCAAGTAATGATAAAAAATATGTTATCCAACATTTTAAAGATGATGCAACTGCATTTAATAATCAAAAAAAAGCAGTGATGGATGGTAAAGGAATTTTAAATAATAGAATTTCTGAACATATATTAACTCAATTAAACAATGTTGGTATCAAAAATCATTTAGTAAAACGTTTAAATATGAGAGAACAACTCGTTCAGCATGTTGAAATTATACCTATTGAATTTATTGTAAGAAATATTGCAACTGGATCATTAACTAAAAGATTGGGTATAGAAGATGGGACAGTCTTAGATAATCCATTAATAGAATATTGCTTAAAAGATGATGATTTAGGGGACCCCTTAGTAAGCACTGAACACATCTTAGCTTTTAAATGGATGGAAAAAGATGAACTAAACTTAATTAATAAAGAATTAAATAGAATTAACGATTTTCTTCAAGGTATGTTTAGGGGTGTTGGAATTAAACTTGTAGATTTTAAAGTAGAATTTGGAAGATATGAAAAAAATGGAAAAAAAGATATCATGCTTGCAGATGAAATAAGTCCAGACACATGCAGACTATGGGACGTAAATAGTGATAAAAAATTAGATAAAGATAGGTTTAGAAAAGGCCTTGGTAATCTAATTGAGGCTTATCAAGAAGTTGCTAGAAGATTAGATATACTTCATGAACAATCAAATATAAGACCATTAAAATACACCAAGCCACAAGCAGTAAAGATTAAAAAGAAGTAATGAAAATTAAAGTAATTGTAACTCTTAAAAATGGAGTTTTAGATCCTCAGGGAAAGGCTATTCAACAAACACTTAATGGAATGAACTTTGGAAATGTAGAAAATGTGAGACAAGGTAAATTTTTTGAAATTGAAGTTAAAGAAAAAGATGAAAAAAAAGCAAAGTCTTTAGTAGATGATATGTGTAAAAAACTATTAGCCAATCTTGTTATTGAGGATTACAAAATAGTTTAATAAATGAGATCATCAGTCATTATTTTTCCAGGATCAAATTGTGATAGAGACATGGATGTGGCTCTAAAAAAATTTGGTTTTAAAAATCGGATGGTTTGGCACAATGATCAATCTATTCCAAAATCAGATTTAATAGTATTACCAGGTGGCTTTTCTTATGGTGATTACTTAAGATGTGGAAGCATTGCATCTAAATCAAAAATTATAAAATCAGTGATTGATTTTGCTAATTCCGGAGGTCTAGTATTAGGTATTTGTAATGGATTTCAAATCTTAACTGAAACTGGCCTGCTAAATGGAATTTTACAACAAAATAAGTTTCTTAATTTTATATGCAGCAATGTTTATGTAAAAGTTAAAGATAAACAAAATAAATATTTCAAAGATTTAAAAAAAGATGTTTTAGAACTTCATATAGCTCACAATGAAGGAAATTACTTTTGTAGTGATGATGAATTAAAATCATTGGAGGATAATAATCAAATAGCTGTAACGTATTGTGGAAAAGATGGGACAGAAAATGAAACAACTAATCCTAACGGAGCAATTAAAAATATAGCTGGAATATTTAATGAAAATAAAAATGTATTGGGAATGATGCCTCATCCAGAAAGAATGATAGACAAATATTTATCAGGTGAAGATGGTTCATTATTTTTCAAAAATATTTTAGATAATTTTAAATAATGGAAGTTACAGAAGCAGTTGCAATAGACCACGGATTAAAAAAAGAAGAGTTTTCTAAAATATGTGAACTTCTTAAGAGAACACCTAATTTAACTGAGCTTGCAATATTTTCTGCAATGTGGAACGAACATTGCTCCTATAAGTCTTCTAGAAAACATTTAAAAAAAATGCACACCAAAGGAAAACAGGTCATCCAAGGACCTGGAGAAAATGCTGGTGTCATTGATATTGGAGATGACGATGCAATTGTATTTAAAATTGAAAGTCACAATCACCCTTCATTTATTGAACCTTATCAAGGTGCGGCGACTGGTGTTGGTGGAATTATGAGGGATGTATTTACAATGGGAGCAAGACCAATAGCAAATTTAAATTCAATTCATTTTGGTTCACCACAACATAAAAAAACAAGAAATTTATTAAGAGGAGTTGTTAAAGGAATAGGTGGATATGGAAATTGTATTGGTGTTCCAACCATTGCTGGCCAAACTACTTTTGATGAATCTTACAATGGAAATATATTAGTAAATGCCATGACTCTTGGCTTAGTGAACAAAAATAAGATTTTTTACTCAAAAGCAGCTGGATTAGATAAACCAGTAATATATGTAGGTTCAAAAACTGGAAGAGACGGAATTCATGGTGCCAGTATGGCTTCAGCAACTTTCGATGACAAAATTGAGGAAAAAAAACCAACAGTTCAAGTCGGAGACCCATTTACTGAAAAATTATTACTTGAAGCGTGCCTAGAATTAATGGCTGATAATTCAATTATTGCAATTCAAGATATGGGTGCAGCAGGATTAACATCTTCAAGTGTGGAAATGGCATCAAAAGGAAATCTTGGAATTGAATTAGATCTAAGCGAAGTTCCTTGTAGAGAGGAAAAAATGACACCATACGAAATAATGTTGTCTGAAAGTCAAGAGAGAATGCTTATAGTTCTTGAAAAAGGAAAAGAAGAACACGCGAAGAAAATATTTGATAAATGGAACCTAGATTTTGCAGTTATAGGTAAAACAACTAATTCAAAAAAAATAGAATTAATATTTGATAATAAAAAAGTTGCTGAAATACCGATTGATCTTCTAGCTGAAAATGCTCCAATTTATGATCGTCCTTGGAAAAAAACTAAATTACCTCAAAAATTAAAATTTGATAAAGATGAATTTAAATCTCTAAAATTATCAGATTGCTTGAGGAAGATTTTAAGTAATTCAAATATTTCAGACAAAAAATGGATATGGGATCAATACGATCATACAGTAATGGGTGACACAATTCAAAAACCTGGAGGTGATGCTGGTGTTGTTAGAGTTCATGGGACCAATAAAGCGGTCGCAGCATCAGTAGATTCATCCGCATTATATTGTTTCTCGCATCCATTAACTGGAGGAAAACAAATAGTTTGTGAGAGCTATAGAAATCTTATTTCGGTAGGAGCTAAACCTATTGCGATTACAAATTGTTTAAACTTTGGAAATCCAGAAAAAGAAAAAAATATGGGTGAATTTGTAGAATGTGTTGAAGGAATTACAGATGCAAGCAAGTATCTAGATTTTCCAGTCGTATCTGGAAATGTTTCGTTTTATAACGAAACAAAAGATAAAGGTATAAAGCCTACACCGACAATTGGAGGTGTAGGTCTAATCTCTGACTATCAACAAATGCTTACAATGGATTTTAAAACTGAAGGAAACTTAGTTTATGTAATTGGTAAAACTGATGGGCATTTAGATCAAAGTATTTTTGCAAGAGAACTTTTAAATGAAAAAAAAGGTCCTCCACCAACCGTTAATTTATTTAATGAAAAAAACATTGGTGAGACTGTATTAGACTTATCTAGAAAAAATCTTATTGTGAGTTGCCACGATGTATCATTAGGTGGAATTTTAACCGCAGTATCAAAAATGTGTATTAAAGGAAAAAAAGGAATAAAAATTAATACACTTAAGGGTTTAACAAATAAATATGAATATTTTTTTGGTGAAGATCAGGCTCGATATATTGTTGAAATACCTAGAGCTAGTTTGAAGAAAGTAATCGAGATTTTAAACAAATATTCAGTACATTTTGACGATTTAGGAATAATTGATGGCAATTCCATTAAATATAATGATGATATCAATTTGCCTATTGAAGAATTAGCAGATGCACATAAATATTGGTTAAAGAAGTATATGGATAGCTAATGGCAATGAATTTAAAAGAAATCGAGAGCTTAATTAAAGAAGGATTACCTGACGCAAAAGTTGAAATTCAAGATTTAGCAGGTGATGGAAATCACTATTCTGCTACAGTGACATCATCTAAATTTTCAGGTAAAAGTAAAATTGAACAACACAAAATGGTTTATAATTCTTTAAAAGGTAAAATGGGAAATGAGCTTCACGCTTTAGCAATTAAAACAAAGGAAATTTAAATGGAACAAGAAACAAATGATTTAATAAAAAGTGAAATTGAAAATAACGATGTATGTCTTTTTATGAAAGGTACACCTGACGCACCTCAGTGTGGATTTTCAATGGCAACCTCAAACATATTAAAAGTTCTTGAAGTAAATTTTAAAGGTGTAAATGTTTTAGCAGATCAAAAGCTAAGAGAAGGTATAAAAGTATTTAGTGATTGGCCAACCATTCCTCAATTATATGTTAAAAATGAGTTTATTGGTGGATGCGATATCGTAAAAGAAATGTATGAGAACGGCGAATTAGCAAAACTTTTTGAGACAAAAGGAATAAATTTTAAATCAAAAAATTAATTTAAAACTTTTTAATCATTGAGATTTTAGCGTTTTTATCAAGATTTTCATTAAATTCTTGGTCTAATTTGAAATTGAAATCTAGGCCATAAATATTTTTTGCAACATTAAGTCCAGCAGAAAAATCTTCAGTTCCTCCAAATTGCATTGCATATTCTGTTTCACGTTTAGATTTAAAGTTTAAACCAAATGAAAATGTATCCGTATGTTCGTGTTTTTCACCTTGAATACGTTTGTAGCTAGTGTTGATTGATAAGTTATTTTTGGAGTCGTAACTAAAACCAACTTCAGATGTTAACATATAATCTGATATTGTATCTTGTGTATAGGTATAAGTTGTGCTGGTATCAGACACGTAATTTAATTTGGTTACAGACGAGTCGGAAAAATCTAACCCAAATTCAATTAAGCCAAATGGTTTTATTTTACTGTCATTGAATTTAACAAGATTATTTACACCAAATTCTAAAGATAAAAGTCCACTTTTTACTTCTTGATCATCATAAGAAAGAGCGTTCGTTCCAACCTCTTGGTATCCCTCAAGTTCTGTATATCCAAGATCTACTCTTAAAGCTGGAACTAAATTAAAGTTTCCTTTGTCAATTGTTTTTCCAAAATTAACTGATCCAAATATTTGATTTCCATCTCTTGAAGCAGTTAATGTATTAGAATCAGACTTTCGCTCAATATCGCTTTTAATTTTTCCAATTCCGATTGATCCTTCGATAAAATTATTATCGTCTAATGGTCTTGTTTTGTACATTGAAATATTATAATTTTTGCTATCGATACCACTTCCGTTAGATCCTATATCAGTATCGCTTTGCCCATATTGAATAGCAAAACCATAAATATCATTATCATTTATTTTTTTATCAAATCCAAAAGCAATACCTTGGCTATCTATTTCCTTTTCAGATGATGTGCTAGTATCACCAATTTTAGTAACACTTATTGAGCCTTCTGACCAAGTAGACCAATTATCAGACAAATTTAAATTTTCATTTATATCAATCGATGCCGTAATAACATTTGATAATGATGCAAGCATTGCATTTGAAAATTGAAATTTAATATTCTGGTTGGTTAAATTAGTTTCTTTTCTATGATGTCTTAACCATTGCATACGATTAATTACTGGAGTTGTAACGTATTGCAAAATTCTCTTTGGTGCTTCTGTTTGTGCTTCAATTGATCCAACAACATCTTTATCGGTCAATGGATCAATAGATGACAATGTAGGATTAGTAGTTTCAACTGTTGTAAAGTTAAGAGTGGTAGAATTAGTAAACCCTGCATAAGACGCGCTATCAACATCATCGAAAGCGGTAGCAGCAATAGTAATATAATAACCAGTTCCCCCATCTAGTGTGCTTGAGGGGTTAATTGTAATAATGGTTGAACCAGAACCGGATACCAATCCGCCTGCAACATTGATTGTCTCAACGGTTGAATTATCGGATGATTTTTTAATTAATATATTTCCACTTTCAGCATCAACAGCTTCAGAGAATGTTAAAACAATATTATCATTTACTCCAACACTAGTTGCGCCGTCACTAGGGGAAGAAGAAGATAGAGTTGGTGCGGTATTGATTAATTCAAAACCTGTAGTTAATGTATATTCATCCACACTGTGTGTGCCAAGAGGTGCTGTCTTGTCCGTAATAAACATTTTTGTTCCATCATTATTAAAGGTAATGCCTGTAGGATTAGTACCTTGAGAACTCACATCAAAACTACCCACAAAAGAAGCGGTGGAAACATCAAAGCCCGTAGAGAGCGTATATTCGTTAATATCATCTCCCGTATCGCCGGCAACAAACATTTTTTTTCCGTCGTTGCTAAATGCTAGGCCTTGAGGTGAAGTATCTTGGGACTGGGTTACAAAGCTACTATCATAGGAGGCGGTGGAAACATCAAAGCCGGTCGATAGTGTGTATTCAACAACTTCATCAGAAGAATTTGCAGCATTAACAAACATTTTTGTACCATCTGAATTGAATGCTAAACCATTTGAACCACCTGCATTGGAAGAAATACTTAAATTACTATCGTAGGATGCAGTAGAAATATCGAAACCTGTAGTGAGATGGTATTCAAAAACTCTTTGATTCTTCCACCCTGCTACAAACATTTTTGTTCCATCGTTGTTAAATGCTAAGCCTCTTGGGTTGGTATCTTGGGAATGAACACTAAATAAACTATCATAGGAAGCGGTTGAAATATCGAAGCCTGTAGTGAGATGGTATTCTCGAATGGCATTGGAATTATCTCCAACAACAAACATTTTTGTACCATCATTGTTAAATTTTATGTCTTGTGGGTATCCTCCTTGATAACCGCTTAAGATGTAAACGTTGATACTATCAACATATGTAACTCCCGCAAAAACTTTAGATGATGATAGTATTAAAATAATGAAAAGAATACTCGAACTCTTAATAAAATTTTTAATTAAAATAATTATATAGTCTGTAGTTTGCTGACTAAAACAAAGAGCTAAAAAATTTTTAGATAGTTTGTATGTTTTATAAAATAATGTATTCATTTTTTAATAACAACAACGTAATATAAAAAAATAAATTTTTTAATAATAATTCTGGATATAAAATTTTAGTTAATTAAAAAACTTTAAATAAGTTTATTTTGGGTTTTAATTGTTCAAAAATAGATAAATTGCTTAATTTTTCTTTAACAGTAATTTTAAAAAGGTGTTATCTAGAATAATATTCGATTACTAGATTTGGCTCCATCACAACTGGGTATGGAACTTCTTCAAAAGATGGAACTCTTACAAATTTAACTTTTTTATTCTTTTCATCTAATTGTAGATATTCTGGAACTTCTCTTTCTTTGTTAGCAAGAGCAATATCGATTAAAGCGAGTTGTTTAGATTTATCTCTAATTTCAATCGTATCTTCTTCTTTAACCTGATAACTTGCTATATTAACTTTTTTCCCATTTACTTTAACATGACCATGGTTAATCAATTGTCTTGATGAAAAAATAGTGTTTGATAACTTTGATCTATAAATTACAGCATCTAATCTTCTCTCTAATAATCCGATTAAATTTTCAGCTGTATCGCCTTTTTTCATGATTGCTTTCTTATAAACATTTCTGAACTGTCTTTCATTCATATTACCGTAATATGATTTTAATTTTTGTTTTGCCTGAAGTTGAATTCCGTAATCCGAAGGTTTTCCAGCTTTTGTTTGTCCATGTTGTCCTGGAGGATAGGCTCTTGTATTAAAAGGACTCTTTGGTCTCCCCCATAAGTTAACTTTTAATCTTCTATCTACTTTATGTTTAGAGTTTAATCTTTTTGTCATTAATAGGAGGCTTTATAAGCCTAAGTTATGTTTTGTCAATCAACCTTTTCCTTGCTTAAACCAGCAAATACACTCGATAAAATACGAGTTTCTTTTTCTGAAAGATTGAGTTTATAGAAAATACTTCTTAAATTTTCCATCATGATTGGTTTTTTTTCAGGTGGGTGAAAAAAATTCTTATTCTCTAAATTGTTAATGCATAAATTTAACATTTTTTGAATATCGGTTTTAGTTGCACTTTTTATTTTTTTTGACTTTTCAAAGGTAAACTTTTTATTTGAAATTAGTCCACTTACTATTTGTGCTACAATAATTAGACTATGAGACAAATTTAAAGATCTAAAATTCTTATTACTTGGGATTTGTAAAGTATAATCAGCATAACTGACTTCATTATTTGATAACCCAGATGCTTCTGATCCAAAAAGAAAACCAACCTTTTTTTTGTAATTAATCTTATTTAGATCAGTTATTGAAATGTGTTTAATATTTTTATTTCTAAATCTTGCTGATGTTGCAACCAATATATCTAAATTGCTTAATGATGTTTCTAAATTTTCATATACTTTTGCTTTTTTAATAACATCTTTTGCGCCAACAGATGTTGCAATAATTTTGTCATTTGGAAATGATGGTTTAGGATTAACAACTGATAGATTCGTAAAATTAAAGTTTTTTAAAGCTCTAGCACAGGCTCCTATATTTTCTGATAGTTGAGGTTTGTGTAAAATAAAAGTTATATTTCTTAATGACATCAAGTACTAGCAGGAGCATTATCCTTGAAAAGCTTATAATCCAAACTATCAACAAGAGCTTTAAAAGATGCATCAATAATATTTGGAGAAACTCCTATTGTGAACCAATTACTATGTTTTGAGTCTGCACTTTCTATAGAAACTCTAGTAACGGCTCCAGTTCCTGTATTTAAAATTCTAACTTTGTAATCAACCAGCTTTAAATCTTTTAAATATTCTGAATATTTTTCAAGTTTATTTACATTTTTTCTTATCGCATTATCTAATGCATTAACGGGTCCATTGCCCTCGCCTTCACATAATATTTCATGACCATCTACTTCAAGTTTTGCTTTTGCAAATGATACAACTTCACCAGTAGAATCTTTCTTAACAGAAACATCATACTCATTAATTGAAATATATCTTGGTATTTCTCCCATCAATCTTCTAGCTAAAAGTTCAAAAGATGCATCAGCACCATCGTAACTATATCCTATGAACTCTCTATCTTTTACTTCATGAAGAAGTTTTTTTATTTTTGGATCGTCTTTTTTAATATTAATGCCAATTGCATTTAATCTAGACATTATATTGGATTGTCCTGATTGATCAGAAACAACAATATTCCTAGCATTACCTACTTCATCAGGATTAATATGTTCATAGGTTTTTGGATCTTTTTGTACGGCTGATACATGCATTCCACCTTTGTGTGAAAATGCAGATGCACCCACATAAGGTAAATGTTTATTTGGTTTTCTATTTAATATTTCATCTAATAATCTTGAACATTGAGTTAAATTTTTAATGTTTTGTGGTTTGATATTAATTTCATATTTGTCTGAAAAATCTTTTTTTAAAAAAAAAGTTGGGATCAAAGACATTAAATTTGCATTACCACATCTTTCACCTAGTCCATTTATTGTACCCTGAACCTGTCTAACTCCTGCTTGCACAGCTACTAAACTATTGGCAACTGCATTTTCAGTATCGTTGTGGGCATGAATTCCAAGGTTTTTTCCAGGTATATGCTTTGTTACTTCTTCAACAATTTTAGAAACTTCGTGGGGCAATGTTCCTCCGTTAGTATCACATAATACAATCCATCTTGCACCATTATCATATGCTGCTTTTAAACATGATAATGCATATTCAGGATTAGATTTATAACCATCAAAAAAATGTTCAGCATCAAATATAAATTCTTTACCTGAATTAACTATATGCTTTGCACTCTGGCTTATATTTTCTAAATTTTGATTGTTTGAAATACCTAAGGCTACATCCACATGAAAATCCCAACTTTTACCAAATAAACAAACGGATGAACTCTTTGAATTAATCAAAGATGACAACATAGGGTCATTTTTTGCACTATGCTCTGATTTTTTAGTCATACCAAAAGCTGTAAGGTTTGAATTTTTAAAATTCTGATCCTTGTTAAAAAATTCTGTATCAGTAGGATTTGCTCCTGGCCAACCTCCCTCTATGTAATCAACTCCCAAATTATCCAAAGATTTGGCAATTTTTTCTTTCTCATTTAATGAAAAATCTACTCCTTGAGTTTGTGCCCCGTCTCTAAGAGTTGTATCAAATATATAGATTTTCTCTTTTTTCATTTTAATTTCCACGAGGTTGTACCATCTTTATCTTCAATTAAAATACCCTTGTCTAAAAGATCTTTCCTAATTTTGTCAGCTAATACATAATTTTTCTCATCTCTTGCTTTATTTCTCTCAACTATTTTTGAGTTAATTTCATCTTCTGAGATAGAAATTGTATTTTTTTTTGTTTGTAGCCACTCTTCAGAAGTATCAGTTAACAGACCTATAAAGTTGCAAGCTTGTACAAAAGTTGCTTTATCCTCGTTCGTTCCAGTTGAAGCTTTACTATATAAAGAATGTAAATTAGCAATATAGCCTGGGGTGTTTAAATCGTCATATAAAGGATCTAATAATTCGTCTGGTAATATTGTACTTTTATCAACATCAGAATAGGCTGAATACCATTTGCTTAAAGTCTTCTCACATTCTGATATTAGTTTTTCATTCCAATCTAATCCTTGTCTATAGTGAGCACTAATTAATGCTAATCTTAAAACTTGGCCATTATATTTATTTTTAAAATCTTTTATTTTTAAAATATTTCCCTGAGATTTTGCCATTTTTTCATTAGAAAGAGTTATAAATCCATTATGAACCCAATAATTTGCAAATGAATTTGTTTCATTTGCACATCTTGATTGAGCAATCTCGTTTTCATGATGAGGAAAAATCAAGTCTCTACCGCCCCCATGAATATCAAATTCTTCACCCAAATATCTTTTAGACATAACCGAACATTCTAAGTGCCAACCTGGTCTGCCTTTGCCCCAAGGAGATTCCCATGAAGGCTCTTTATCTGTTGATGGTTTCCATAATACAAAATCTTCAGGATTTTTTTTTATTTCTGAAACCTCTACTCGTGAACCAGCTATTAATTCATCTAACTTTTTATTGGATAGTTTTCCATAATCACTAAATTTTTTTACTTCAAAATAAACATGCTTATCCTTTGAATATGCAAACCCTTTTTTCTCTAGTTCTGTGATCATTTCAATCATTTGTTTTATATTTTCTGTTGCCTTTGGTTCATTAGATGGTGTTTCACATTTTAAGTACTTACAATCTTCATGAAAGTTTTCAGTAATTTTTGAAGTTAAGTCATTTATAGAAATATTTTGATCATTAGATGCTTTGATTATTTTGTCATCTATGTCTGTAATATTTCTGATATATTTTACAGATGTTGATCCATATCTATTTTTTAAAATTTTATACAGAATATCAAAAACAACTAATGGTCTAGCATTACCAATATGTGGATCATCATAAACTGTAGGACCACAAACATACATGCCTATGGATTTTTCATTTTTGGGAGTAAATTTTTCTTTCTTACCACCTAGACTATTAGTTAAAAATATATCTTTAGCCATACAACTAGGAATATACCTAAATTGTAGATTTGTGAATCTATTTGATTAATTAGGAATTTTGCATACTGGAATTGGTTCCATTTTATGCAAATTTGCACTTCGAATTGAATTATATTTATCTCTATTTACAGAATTTTCATTATCCATTGCTTCTTCTAATTCTTTATATGACAAACCAAGCTGTCCCTCATCAGTACGACCATCATCCCATAAACCATCTGTCGGAGGAGCATCAATAATCTCTTTTAAAATTCCAAGTTCTTTACCAAGTTCCCATACCTCAGTTTTATTACAATCTGCTATTGGAGAAATATCTACTCCACCATCACCATATTTTGTATAAAAACCAACTCCAAAATCTTCTACTTTATTTCCTGTTCCAACAACTATCCCATTGTTTGCTGCAGCTACTTGATAAAGCGTTGTCATTCTTAATCTTGCTCTAGAGTTTGCCATTCCATGTTCACTACCAAAATTGTTTAGTGTTCCTTCAAATGTTTTGAATAAACTATCTAATTCTAATGTGTGTCCCTCTACATTGCTAAAATTCTTCTTTAACCACTCTTGATGTGCCAAACTTAGATCGTGTTGTGCAGATTTTTGTTTAATAGGCATTGATAAAACAATTGTTTTTAAACCAGTCATTGCACTTAATGTACTTGAGACAGAAGAGTCTATTCCACCAGAAATACCAATCACTAAAGATTGAGCTTTTTTTGGCATAGAATTCACGTAATCTAAAATCCAGTTTTTAATGTGATTCACTTTATCTTTGGGTGTCATAATTTAAATATAAGAAAAAAAATTTATTTTTAAACTGTTAAGATGCCGCTTTAATTGCAGATTTAGAATACAAACTATTCCTTTTTATCTCATCTGAAATTAAAAACGCTAATTCTATAGCTTGATCAGAGTTCAATCTTGGATCACAGTGTGTATGATATCTGCTTGATAAATCTGCATCCGATATTTTTTTTGCTCCACCAGTACACTCTGTCACATCTTGTCCTGTCATTTCAACATGAAGACCTCCTGCATAGGAACCTTCTGCTTGATGAACTGCAAATACATTTTTAACTTCACTTACAACATCATTAAACGGTCTTGTTTTAAAACCAGTAGTTGATTTAATTGTATTGCCATGCATTGGATCACATGACCAAACAACATTTAAACCTTCCTTTTTAATACCTCTAATTAATTTTGGTAAAAATTTTTCAACGTTTTGATGACCAAATCTTGAGATTAAAGTTATTTTTCCTTTTTCATTTTTAGGATTTATAACTTCACATATTCTTGCAATTTCATCAGGTTTTGAAGTTGGGCCACATTTGATGCCAATTGGATTTTCTATTCCTTTACAAAACTCAACATGTCCTCCATCTAATTGTCTTGTTCTATCCCCTATCCAAACAAAGTGTGCTGAAGTATCGTGATATTCACCTGTCGTTGAGTCTACTCTTGTCATGCTTTCCTCAAAAGGCAAGTGTAAGGCTTCATGAGAAGTCCAAAAGTTTACTGTGTATAGCCTGTTATTAAAATCAGATGTAATTCCGCAAGCATCCATAAACGCCAATGCATCTGCTATTTTATCTTCTAACTCTTTAAACTTCTTAGCTTGAGGACTTTTCTTAATATAATCTAAATTCCATAAATGAACCTTGTTTAGATCGGCAAAACCACCTTTTGAAAATGCTCTTAAAAGGTTTAAAGTTGAAGCAGATTGAGAATAAGCCTTAAACATTCTTTTTGGGTCAGGTCTTCTAGCTTTTTCATTAAAATCTATTGCATTTATATTATCACCTAAATAACTTGGTAATTCTTTATCACCTTGTTTTTCAGTTGGAGCACTTCTTGGTTTTGAAAATTGTCCAGCAATTCTTCCAAGTTTTACAATAGGTAAAGATGCCGAATAAGTCATCACTAAAGCCATTTGAAGAATAACCTTAAAAGTATCTCTTATATTGTCAGGATGAAATTCCGCAAAACTTTCTGCACAATCACCACCTTGTAATAGAAAAGCTTTTCCATCATTGACCAGTGCTAACTGATCTTTCAAATGCCTTGTTTCACCTGCAAAAACTAACGGAGGAAAGGTTTTCAATTTATTTAAAACCATCTCCAATTCCTTCTCATCTTCATATTGAGGAATATGTTTGACAGGGTATTTTCTCCAGCTATTTATTTTCCAATTTTTCATTTCAACTCAGAATTGTTTTAACAGACTTTATTATTTATTCAACAGTGACAGATTTAGCTAAGTTTCTTGGTTTATCTATATCGTATCCTTTATCTAATGCAGAGTAATAAGCTAACTTTTGCAAAGGTATAGTGGTCAAAAAAGGAATGAGTTCATCTGATACATGCTCAACTTCTATTTGCTCCCAAATATTTTCTGAATAAATTTCATCAGTACTTTTATTTGTTATTAGTAAAACTTTTGCACCTCTTGAAATAACTTCTTGCATATTTGAAATAGTTTTTTTGTAATGCTCATCTCTTGGAGCAATTACCACTACAGGCATACCTTCTTCTATTAGTGCAAGAGGTCCATGTTTCATTTCCCCTGCTGGATAACCTTCGGCATGAACATAAGCGAGCTCTTTTAGTTTTAAAGCACCTTCAAGTGCAATTGGATATGAATATCCTCTACCTAAAAACATTGATCCTTTAGAATTAGCAAAATCTCTTCCAAGTGTTTGAATTTTATCTTCAATATTAAGAGTATTTTTTGCAGATTTAGATAATGACAGTAAATCTTTTATCTTCTTTTGATAGTCCTTTTTATTAATTGATTTTTGTTCATAAGAAAGCTTAGTACATAATAAATAAAGAACTAACATTTGTCCTAAGAAAGCTTTTGTAGATGCAACACCAACCTCTGGACCACAATGAATAGGTAAAACTAAATCAGCGTCTCTTGCAATTGAACTTTCAACAACATTTACTACTGCACAAGTTTTAACATTGTTCTTTTTGCACAAATCTAATGCTGCAAATGTATCTGCAGTTTCTCCTGATTGAGAAACAAATACATAGAGACAATCTTTCTTAAATTTAATTTTTCGATATCTAAACTCAGAAGCTATATCAACACTGACGTCTAAACTTGTATTTTGTTCAAACCAATATTTAGCAACAAGGCATGAGTGATATGCGGTTCCGCATCCAATTAAAACCACTGATGAAATTTCACTTATTTTCCAAGGAAAATTATAAATATTTATTTCTTTGTTATGTTTATCGATGTACTCATTTACACAATTTTTTAAGGTAATTGGCTGCTCATCTATTTCTTTAGCCATATAATATTTGTAATCTCCTTTTTCATAATTTTGATCATCTTTAGAAAGATTTAAAATTTTTTTGTTTACTTTAGTTCCATCAGTATCAAAAAATTCGACTTGATCTTTTTTTAATATGCAAAATTCTCCATCATTTAAATATGAAATTTTATTAGTCATTGACTTTAATGCATAAGAGTCTGAACCAAGATAGTGTTCATTTGGACCATAACCAACTGCAAGAGGAGAGCCTCTTCTTGCCCCAACTATTAAGTCTGGTTGGTCTTTAAATATTATTCCTAGCGCAAAACTACCGTGTAATTTTTTTAAAACTTTTATAATTGTATTTTTAAGGTCATTTTTTTTTAAATAATCAGTTACCAAATGAACTATTACTTCTGTGTCTGTTTGAGATTTAAACTTATAACCTTTGTTTTCTAATAACTTTTTTAGAATAGTTGAATTTTCAATTATACCATTATGAACGACAGATACATCTTCTGATGAATGAGGATGTGCATTTATTGAACTAGGTTTACCGTGTGTTGCCCACCTAACATGTCCGATACCAATAGAGCCAGATATTTTAGTTTGTATAATGTTTTTCTCTAAAGCGTCTACTCTACCCTCACATTTTACCTCATTTATATTTCCATTTGAAAGAGTTGCTAAACCTGCAGAGTCATAGCCTCTATACTCAAGTTTTTTTAATGAACTTATAATTCTGGGAGTAACCTCTTTAGAGCTTGTAATTCCAACTATTCCACACATTACTTATTATTTCCTTTTGTAATTTTTCTTTTCTTTTTGATTTGATCTTGTTAATGCCAACGACCCTTTGCTTACATTTTTAGTAATTACTGAACCTGCACCTATAACGCTTTTTTCATTCAGAGTAACTGGTGCTACTAAAGAAGTATTTGAACCTACAAATACTTTATCCTTAATATTTGTTTTACTTTTTTTTCTTCCATCATAATTACAAGTTATTGTTCCAGCTCCAATATTAACATTTTTGCCCAGTTCAGCATCACCAATATATGATAAATGATTAACTTTAGAATTTTTATTTATTGTAGATTTTTTTACCTCAACAAAATTTCCAATTTTTGATCCAGATTTTATTTTTGTTCCAGGTCTTAAACGTGCATATGGACCAACACTTACATCATTATCTATTTTAACACCCTCAAGATGAGAGAAAGATAAAATTTTTACATTGTTTCCTATTTGAACTTTATCAGCAAAGACAACATAAGGTTCTATCTCTACATTTTTTCCAATTTTAGTATCTTTAGAAAAAAAAACTGTTTCAGGCCCCTTCATTTTAACACCTTTTTTTAAAAATTTATCTCTAAGTTTATTTTGTAAATTTTGACTATTCATTAGATAGTTGTATATAACTGGGTATTGATTTAATTAATTCACAATTTATTTCTTATTAATACTTTTTAAATGACACAAAAATTCACAGTTCTTTTTGATTTAGATGGCACGTTAGTAGACACAGCACCTGATCTAATGCTTGCTCATAACCATGTTATGAGGAAATTTGGATACCCCACAAAATCTCTTGATGAACTTAAAAATACTGTTGGTCAAGGAGCTGGGGCAATGATTGGTAGATCTATATGGAGCCAGGCCAAAAAAGAATTAACTTCGATTAATGAAAAAATTAAAAATGAAATGACAGATGAATTTATTTCTTATTATGGAAAAAATATTTTAAATGAAAGTACTCTGATGCCTGGTGTAAAAGATTTTTTAAATTGGTGTAAAAAAGAAAATATATCAATGGCTGTATGTACGAATAAAACGGAACATCTTGCAGTAGATCTTTTAAAAAAAATTGGGATATATGATTACTTCGAGTATGTTGCAGGTTATAATACTTTTGATTATTGTAAACCTGATCCGAGACATATAACAACAATCATAGAAATTTTAGATGGTAGTAAAAATAAATCAATTATGATTGGTGATAGTGAGTCGGATGCAAATGCAGCTAAAGCGGCAGATATTCCAATGATTTTATTAGAGGATGGATATACTGAAAAAAATATTGATGAAATTTATCATAATCACTTAATAAAAGACTTTGTAGGTATTGAAAAAATTGTATCTCAATATCTTTAATATTGATTAATTTATTTTAACTATTAAAACAAAATCACAAATTAGGAGTTATTTTGTTATTGCATACAATTAAAGTATATCCATCAAAAATAAATCTTCCAAAGAAGAAACAGCTTGCTTGGAAAATAGCAGAGATAGCAAGTGATAATGCTAAATTAAATAAAAATTCAGTAGAAATGGTTATTAATAGAATTATTGATAACGCTTCTGTTGCTATAGCCTCCTTAAATAGAAGACCTGTAATATCTGCAAGAGAAATGGCAAAAAAACATGTTAGAAAAAATGGAGCTAATCTTTTTGGCATAAATTCAAAACTAAAATTTGATTGTGAATGGGCTGCGTGGGCAAATGGAACTGCTGTTAGAGAATTAGATTTTCATGATACATTTCTAGCAGCTGATTACAGTCATCCTGGTGATAATATTCCTGCTCTTTTAGCAGTGGCACAACAATTAAAAAAAAATGGAAATGATTTATTAAGAGGAATTATAACTGCTTATGAGGTGCAAGTTAATCTTGTAAAAGCTATTTGTCTTCATAAACACAAAGTTGATCATATCGCTCACTTGGGACCAAGTGTTGCTGCTGGTATTGGATCTATGTTAAAATTAAATACAGAAACTATTTATCAAGCTGTTCAACAAGCATTACATGTGAGTGTTTCAACAAGACAATCAAGAAAAGGTGAGATTTCAAGTTGGAAGGCGTATGCTCCAGCTCATGCAGGAAAATTAGCAATTGAAGCTGTGGATAGAACGATGAGAGGTGAAGGAGCCCCAAGTCCTATTTATGAAGGTGAAGACAGTGTAATTGCAAGAATATTAGATGGAAAAAATGCTAAATATTTTGTTCCTTTGCCTAAAAAGAACGAAGAAAAGAAAGCCATTCTCGAAACATATACAAAAGAATATTCCGCAGAATATCAAGCTCAAGCATTAATTGATATTGCAAAAGCACTTAATAAAAAAATTGATAATTTAAATACAATTAAAAAAATAGATATATATACAAGTCATCACACGCATTATGTAATAGGGACTGGAGCTAATGATCCACAAAAAATGGATCCGAATGCTAGTAGAGAAACTTTAGATCACTCAATAATGTATATTTTTGCAGTAGCTTTAGAAGATGCAGATTGGCATCATGTAAAGTCTTATACTAAAAAGAGAGCTAATAAAAAAAGCACTATTAAAATATGGAGATCAATTAAAACTCATGAGGATAAAAAATGGACAAAGAAATACCATGATCCTGATCCAAAAAAGAAATCTTTTGGTGCAAAGGTTATAGTAACATTAAATAATGGGAAAAAAATTATTGAGGAATTAGAAAGAGCAGATGCTCATCCTTATGGTAAAAGACCTTTTGAAAGAAAAGATTATATAAATAAATTTAAAATTTTAACAGAAAATATTATTTCTAAAAAAGAAAGTGATAGATTTTTAAAAGATGTTCAAAATTTAAAAAAATTAAAAAATAATCAGCTTACAAAACTAAATATTGAAGTAAGCAAAAAATATTTAAAATCAAATAATAAAAAAGGAATATTCTAGTGCACTTTGTTGAAAAAAAACCTGAAGAGAAAAGAATTGATTTAGATAATAAACTAAAATCAAATAAAATTTTAAGAATACCAGGTGCATATAATCCATTAACAGCAAAAGTTATTGAAGAAATTGGATACGACGGAGTTTATGTATCAGGAGGTGTTATGTCTAATGATTTGGGATATCCTGATATAGGATTAACAACTCTTAATGATGTCAGTAACAGATCAAAGCAAATTGCACGTGTTACAAATCTTCCAACAGTTGTTGATGTCGATACAGGTTTTAAATCTTGTAAAGAAACTGTTCAAACATTTGAAAATTTTGGCATTTCAGCAATTCATTTAGAAGATCAGATAGAACAGAAAAGATGTGGTCATCTAGACAATAAAGAATTGATATCAAAAGAGGATATGACAAAAAAAATCAAAGAATGTGTAGAAGCAAGATCAGACAAAAATTTTAAAATCATTGCGCGATCTGATGCTAAAAGCGTAGAGGGTATTGATAAAATGATTGATCGTTGCAAATCTTATATTGATGCTGGTGCAGAAATTGTTTTTCCAGAAGCATTAAAAGATGAAGCTGAGTTTGAAAAAGTTAGAAAATCCCTGGATTGTTATCTTTTAGCAAATATGACCGAGTTTGGTAAATCGAAGCTGCTAGATTTTAAGCAATTAGAAGAGCTTGGTTACAACATTGTAATTTATCCAGTGACTACTCAGAGATTAGCAATGAAAAGTGTTGAGGATGGTCTACGTGCCATTTTTGCGGATGGACATCAAAATAATATTATAGATAAGATGCAAACTAGAAAAAGATTATATGATCTAGTTGAGTATGAAAAATACAACTCTTTAGACGAAAAGATATATAATTTTAGTACAGAGGGACATGAATAATGAGTGAAGAAGTAAAAAAAGGTTTATTAGGAATTGTTGTTGATGAAACAGAAGTTTCTAAAGTTATGCCTGAGATTAACTCATTAACTTATAGGGGATATGCTGTTCAAGATCTGTGTGAATTTTGTAGATTTGAAGAAGCTGCATATCTTATTTTAAAAGGTGATTTACCAAATAGTATTGAGCTAAGACAATTTGAAAAAATTGAACGTGGACATAGAGATTTATCAAAAAATCTTTACGAAATAATTAAACACATGCCAAAAAAATCTCATCCTATGGATGTTGCTAGAACTGCAGTTAGCGTAATGGGATTAGAAGATAAAGAGACAACAGATAATTCTCAGGAAGCAAATACAAGAAAGGCTTTAAGAATTTTAGCTAAAACTCCAACTGCTTTAGCAGCGTTTTATAGAATTCGAAAAGGTAAAAAGATTATTAAACCAAAAAAAGAATTAACTTTTGCAGAAAACTTTTTCTACATGTGTTTTGGAAAAGTACCTCAAAAAGAAATTGTAAAAGCATTTGATGTATCTTTAATTTTATACGCAGAGCACAGTTTTAATGTTTCAACTTTTACCGCTAGAACTATAACAAGTAGTTTATCTGACATTCATGGTGCTATAACAGGTGCTATAGCTAGTCTAAAAGGACCATTACATGGTGGAGCAAATGAAGAGGTCATGCATATGATGAATAAAATAAAAAAACCTGAGAATGCTTTAAAATGGATCAATAATGCATTAAAGAAAAAAGAGGTTGTGATGGGTTTTGGGCACAGAGTTTATAAAAGTGGCGACTCTAGAGTTCCAACCATGAAAGAGTATTTCAAAAAAGTTGCTAAAATTAAAAAAGATAAAAAGTTTTTAAAGATTTACGATATTGTTGAAAGAGTAATGATTAGTAAAAAGAATATTCATCCAAACGTAGATTACCCAACAGGACCAACATATCATTTAATGGGTTTTGATACTGATTTCTTTACACCAATATTTGTAATTTCAAGGATTACTGGTTGGTCAGCCCATATAATGGAACAACATTCATCAAATAAATTAATTAGACCATTGGCTAAATACAAAGGAAGTAAATACAGAAAAGTAATGCTTCTAAATCAAAGGTAATATTATTTAATTTGCTTTTCTTTATATAAAGAGACACCTTTTTCAATTTTGTTTTTGTAAGACCTTTTAAAGCTCTCTAATTGCCAACCTGAAAGTCTGTTTTCTATTTCTTTTAGATTTTTATTTTTCCAATCATCAGTTGTTTCAGTGTCTTTCCAGATTTTTTTTTCTTCATCAGATCTACCACATCCATAGCATAGACCTGATATTGGATCAGTCTTACAAATACTTATACAGGGACTTACTATCACTCAATCCTAGGAGAAAGCGTCTATCCAGTTACCTTGTGTAGATGCTTTTGAATATTCAGTGGCTCTACCTTCAAAGAAGTTCATATGCTCTACTGCATTTAACATTGTGTCTAACCATGTTAATGGGTTCTTCTGAACATCGTATATTGGCTCAAGACCTAACTGAGTTAATCTTCTATTACCAATAAACCTAATGTAATCTTTAACTTCTTGAGCAGTTAAACCTTGCATTGGACCCATTTCAAAAGCCAGATCAATAAATGCATCCTCATGTTCAATTATAGTTCTGCACGCTTCATAAAGTTCCTTTTTAAGCTTTGGAGTCCAAATTTCAGG
Organism: uncultured Pelagibacteraceae bacterium; assembly: GCA_902586225.1. Classification (GTDB taxonomy): domain Bacteria; phylum Pseudomonadota; class Alphaproteobacteria; order Pelagibacterales; family Pelagibacteraceae; genus Pelagibacter. Next base: position 49,715 of record CACIGO010000001.1, on the reverse strand, counting down.
ATTTTCTTTAATGAACTCTTTAAAAATTCTAATCATAGAATTGCAGTGAAGAGTTTCATCTCTTACCGACCAAGTAACTATCTGACCCATTCCTTTAAGTTTGTTGTGTCTTGGAAAGTTTAATAAAATTGCAAAACTTGCAAACAATTGAAGACCTTCTGTAAAGGCGCTAAATACTGCAACAGTTTTTGCGATATCCTCTTTTGAGTTTACGTTAAAGTTTTGCATGTAATCATATTTATCTTTCATCTCTTTGTACTTCATGAATGCAGAATATTCAGACTCTGGCATTCCAATAGTATCTAATAAATGTGAATAAGCTGCTACATGAACAGTTTCCATAGACGCAAATGCTGTCATCATCATTAAAACTTCTGTGGGTTTAAATACAGTTGTGTAATGTCTTAAATAACAGTTATTAACTTCAACATCTGCTTGAGTAAAAAATCTAAAAATTTGAGTTAATAAGTTTTTTTCTGACTCAGAAAGATTTTTTTGCCAATCTCTAACGTCATCACCAAGTGGAACTTCCTCTGGTAACCAATGAATTCTTTGTTGAGTTAACCATGCATCATAACACCATGGGTATCTGAACGGTTTATAAACTGGGTTCTCAACTAATAGACCCATTTTTTTTGGTTCTACAATTTTTTGTTTTGTATCTTTTAGACTTTCTACTGACATGATAAACACTCCTCATATTCTGGTTGTTGATTTTCTTGTTTCTTAGATTTGTAAACGTTTGCAGTTACATCTGTAGAATTTGCATCATTTACGTTTTCAGCTCTTTGTATTGATTTAGATCTGCAGTAATAAAGGCTCTTCAATCCTTTTTTCCAAGCTTGGAAATGGATTTGGTGTAAGTCCCTTTTATGAATATCTGCAGGTATAAATATATTTATTGATTGTGCTTGTGAAATATGAGGTGTTCTATCTGCACCTAATTCCACAATCCATTTCTGGTCTAATTCAAAAGCCGTTTTAAATACGTCTTTTTCTTGTTGGGTTAAAAAATCAAGATGAGAAACTGAGCCTTGATTAGTTGTTATACTTGACCATGTTTCATCATCATTTTTACCATGTTTCTCTAATAATTTACTTAGATATTTATTTCTAACGTTAAATGATCCAGACAAAGTTTTATGTGTATAACTATTTGCTGCAATTGGCTCTACACCTGGAGATGTTCCACCACAAATAATTGAAATTGAAGCAGTAGGAGCTATTGCAGTTTTATTTGAAAATCTTTCATTAATACCATAATCAGCAGCATCTGGACATGCACCTCTTTCATCAGCCAAATCTTTTGAAGCTTGATCAACTTGTTTTTGGATGCTTTCAAATATTTTTTTATTCCAAACTTTACTCATCACTGATTCAAAAGGAATCATTTTTTGTTGGAAGAATGAATGAAGTCCCATAACTCCTAGACCAACACTTCTTTCTTTTAATGCTGAATAAACTGCATCACTAAATGACTCGGGTGCTTTTTCAGTAAAGTCAGTTAATACATTATCTAAAAATCTCATTACGTCTGGAACAAAGTTTTCATCGTCTTTCCATTCATCATAAGTTTCTAAATTTAAAGATGATAAACAACATACCGCTGTTCTATCTCTACCCTCTTTATCAATTCCTGTTGGTAAAGTTATTTCGCTACACAAGTTGGATGTCTTAACAGTCAAACCAGCAAGCTTATGATGTTGAGGTATCATTCTATTAACTGTATCAATGAAAACAATATAAGGTTCTCCAGTTTCAATTCTTGCAGTTAATAATCTAATCCATAAATTTCTTGCAGAAACGGTTGCTTGTACTGATTGATCTTTTGGACTTTTCAGTGCCCATTGTTCGTCCAACTCAACAGCTCTCATGAATGCATCTGAAACTAATACGCCATGGTGTAAATTTAATGATCTTCTGTTTGGATCACCACCTGTTGGTCTTCTCATTTCAATAAATTCTTCTATCTCTGGATGATCAATTGGAAGATAACAAGCTGCAGATCCTCTTCTTAGAGAGCCTTGACTGATCGCCATTGTCAAAGAGTCCATAACTTTGATGAAAGGAATAATGCCTGAAGTTTTTCCAACTCTTCCAATTTTTTCTCCAATGGATCTTAGGTTGCCCCAATAACTTCCAATACCTCCACCTTTAGCAGCCAACCAAACATTTTCACTCCATAGATCTAATATTCCAGTTAAGCTATCCCCCGCTTCATTTAAGAAACAAGAAATTGGTAAACCTCTTTTTGTTCCACCATTTGATAAAACTGGTGTTGCTGGCATAAACCATAAATTACTAATGTAGTTATAAAGTCTTTGCGCGTGTAAGTTGTCATCTGCATAATGACTCGCAACTCTTGCAAATAAATCTTGGAAAGACTCATTTTCTCCAAGGTATCTGTCGCTTAGTGTTGCTCTTCCAAAATCTGTTAAATTATTATCTCTAGATCTATCTATTTTAATAGTTATCCCTTTAGAATTTTGAAACAACTCAGTGTTGTTATTTAGTGAAAATAAGTCTGGTCTTTTGTCATTATTGCTGATTTTTTCTGCTGGTTTATAATCAGAGACAGCCTTCCTGATTGCCTGAGACAATATTTTGTTCATTAAACTCCCTTTTTATCTTTATACTAAAAAATCTAGTAAATAACTAGATATAGTGTGTAGATTTACCTGATATACTATATAAATTGTAAATCAATAGAACATTTATAGAACTTATTAAATATTTATCAATAAAAATTTTAAAAAAATGTACATATATCCACATGAATAATTCGGGAAAAATTGATCCCTACGGCTTTCGGGAATATGACGCACGATGGGTATACGAAAAAGACATAGATGACGATGGAATCGTTCAACTTGGCAAAGGTCTTGGAACTCAAATAATTAATCATACAAAGAAAAACAATCCAAGAATTATCGTTGGTCAAGATTACAGGTCTTACAGTGAACATATCAAAGAAAAATTAAAAGAGGGTTTAGTTTCAACTGGGTGCAAAATCGAGGATATAGGATTATCTTTATCCCCAATGGTTTACTTCGCACAATTTAATTTAAATTCAGATGCAATAGCTATGGTTACAGCTAGTCATAATGAAAATGGTTGGACTGGTGTAAAAATGGGTATCAAAAAAGGACTTACTCATGCACCTGAAGAAATGAAAGAACTAAAAGATATTACTCTCAATCAAAAATTTATTAATGGTGAGGGAAATATAAAAAAAATTGATGATTTTCAGAATGTTTATAAAAATGATCTGATAAAAAAAAACCCGTTAAATAAAAAAATTAAAGCGGTAGTTGCTTGTGGCAATGGAACAGCAGGAATATTTGCGCCAGAAATTTTAAGAAGTATTGGATGCGAAGTAATTGAACTTGATTGTGAACTTGATTGGACTTTTCCAAAATATAACCCAAATCCTGAAGATTTAGAAATGTTACATGCAATTTCTTCAGCAGTTAAAGAAAATAAAGCTGATATTGGATTTGGTTTTGATGGAGACGGAGATAGAGTTGGTGTTATTGATGATAAAGGTAATGAAATCTTTTCAGATAAAATAGGACTATTAATTGCTAGAAATCTTTCAAAAGATCATCAAAATAGTAAATTTATTGTTGATGTAAAATCGACAGGACTTTATTCCAATGACGAAATATTAAATGAGAATAAATGTGAAACAATTTATTGGAAAACTGGTCATTCTCATATCAAAAGAAAGGTAAATACCGATAACGCTTTAGCAGGATTTGAAAAAAGTGGTCATTTCTTTTTTAATAAACCTTTGGGATATGGCTATGATGATGGAATTAATTCAGCAATACAGGTCTGTAAGTTACTCGATAAAAATAACAAAAAAATGAGTGAAATACTTGGTGAATTACCAACGACTTATCAAAGTCCAACTATGGCTCCTTATTGTAAAGACAGTGAAAAATATGAAGTAGTTGAGAATTTAGTTAAAGAAATGAAAAATATCAAAGAAAATAAAACTAAAGTAGATAATCAAGAAATTAGAGAGATATTGACTGTTAATGGGGTAAGATTTTCTTTTGATGATGGGTCTTGGGGATTAATTAGAGCATCTTCAAATAAACCCTCTTTAGTCGTAGTTACTGAAAGTCCAACCTCTGAAGATAGAAAAAAGAAGATTTTTGACTTTATTGATAATCTGCTTCAACAAACTGGTAAAGTTGGGGATTATGATCAAAAAATTTAAAATTCAACTATAAAGAGTTAAGAAAAAATTAGAGAATCGCTTAATATGTAACTGAGGTGGCGGAGGGAGACTGAAACCACCTCGTCTCCTAAGTAACTAAAAATCTATAAAGAAATAAAGTACCAATAACATAAAGAAAAACACCAAATAACCTTTGTGTTTTAACTCTATCTAGATCTTGAACTGTTTTTGCTCCAATCCTTGCCATGAATGTGGTTATTGGAACAAAAATTATAAATGCAGGTATATTAATAAATCCAATACTGAGTGGTATATCGGCTTTTAACATCAAGCCAGATGTAAAAAAACCAATTGATCCAAATAAAGCTATTATAAATCCAATGGCTGCAGAGCTTCCTATTGCTAAGTTAATAGGATAACCAAAGTATCTTAATATAGGAACATTCATCATAGCTCCTGTTATGCCCATAGGAGCAGATATTAATCCTGACAAAAATCCAAATATTATTCTTGGAAAAATATTAAATTTTTTCTTAATTTTTTTTTTCTTTTCACTTTGTAACAACAAATAAGCTCCAAAAAAGAAAACAACGGCAGAAAAAAAGAATAACAATGTTTTAGTATTCATCAATGCTGCCATCAATGTCCCAGAGAAAACTCCAATTATTACAAATGTTCCATAATTTTTAATAATATTAAAATCAACAGCATTATACTTTCTATGAGTTAATACTGAGGCTGTAGCAGTTAAAATTGTTATTGAGAAAGCTGTCCCTACAGATAAATGCATTAAATAATCTTTATCCACGTTAAATGCTTCAAATACAAAAAATAAAAATGGAACTGAAATTAATCCTCCACCGATACCAAAAAAGCCTGCAAAAAAACCAACCGGAACAGCGGCTGCCATCATTAAAAAAATAAAATAGATATTATTAATCTCTAGAAGAGTATTATTCAATTTGCCCTGCCGATATACTTTGTGGATTAAACTTTACTTTATCCATTATGTGATCAATTTTCTTAACATCGGCATCTCTTACACACATATTCTCACTTAAATATCTTTTCCAAAAACTTGAACCAGTTTGGCCATGAAATAAACCAAGGGTATGTCTCATAATTTGATTTAATCTTGTACCCTTTTTTATCTCTTCTTTTACATACTCAATTAGTTTCTCAACAACTTCTTGCCTTGTCAAAACTTCACTATTGTTAAAAATTTTATTTTCAATATCCGCTAACATGTAAGGAGAATGGTAAATAGATCTTCCAATCATAACACCATCTACATTATCTAAATGTTCTTTAATTTGATGAGTGGAAGTTATGCCGCCATTTATTATTATTTCTAAATTTTGAAAATCTTTCTTTAATTTATTTACGTATTCATATTTCAAAGGTGGAATATTTAAATTTTGTTTAGGTGTAAATTTTCCTAGCATTGCCTTTCTTGCATGGATTATAAAAGTTTTAACACCTGTATCTTTCAAAATATTTATAAAATTGTATAAATTTTCATATTGATCAACATTGTCATATCCGATTCTAGTTTTAACTGTTACAGGAAGAGATGTTTTTGAAATCATTTCACTTAGACAATCAGCAACAAGATTAGGTTCTTGAATTAAACAAGCCCCAAATCTATTTTTCTGAACTTTTTTACTTGGACAACCTAAATTTAAATTTATTTCATCATAACCAAATTCTTCACCTAAATATGCTGCATTTCCTAATAGTTTTGGAGAAGAACCACCAAGTTGCAGAGCAACAGGTTTTTCTCTCATATCAAATTCTAATAGTTTCTTTTTGTCTCCTCTATCAATAGCTTCTGAGACAATCATTTCAGTATAGAGAAGAACGTTTTTACTAATTAGTCTTAAGAAAAATCTTTCATGTTTGTCTGTGCAGTCCATCATAGGAGCAACAGAGACAGTTCTATTTAATTTAGACATATTTTTTAAGTTTGCTTGATAAATTAATTTTCTTTTCGTTTACATATTCTTGATGATTTTGCTCAATTTTCCCAAGTTCATATTTATAATTAACCATAATTCCAAATGACCTTTTAAATCCTACATCAGAAACGTTAGCATTAACTACAATATCGTCAATTTCAGCTCCATTTTTTAAATGGAACCTGCATACATCATTAATAGGAAAACCTAGATCATTTTTTTGTACAGCCAAATAATTTAAAGCAAGTTTTATAAGTAAATCTTTATTATCTATAAATTTTCTATCTCCAATTTTAAGATCTAATGATTTTAAAAACTCGACTTTAACAAAATTATCTTTTTGAACTATCTCACTTATTTTCTCATTTTCTGATGATTTTACCCAATTAGCAAAACCTTGCATGGGTGATAGTGTTCCAAAATTTTTTACATCTGGTAGTTCTTCCTGCAATTCATATACAACTCTTTTGATTAAAAAATTACCCAATGTAACTCTAGAAAGCCCTTCTTGACAGTTGCTAATTGAATAAAAAGTTGCAGTATCATAATCTTCTTTTTTTCCATCATTAGGTCTTGTCAATTCTTGAATAGATTTAGCTAAACCTTTAGTTAATGCAATCTCAACAAAAATTATTGGCTCATCTTCTAATGCTGGATGAAAATAAGCAAAAAATCTTCTGTTTTCTCCTAATCTAATTTTCAATTCATTCATATCTTTCATTGAATGAACTTTTTCATATTTTAATAATTTTTCTAATATTGCAGCTTTTGTGTCCCAGGTTATTTTTCTTAATTTTAAAAATCCAGGATTGAACCAATTTTTAAAAATATCAATCAAATCATAATCTAATTCTTTTAATTCAGGATTTTTTAATAAAAACATTTGTAGATCTTCTCTTAAAGAAACAATCTCAGCTGTTCCATTAGGAGCCATGTTTAATCTAATAAACAATTCTTTTCTAATTCCTGATGTAATTCTTGATAAATTTAAAATTGATCTGCTATTTTTATTTTCTGTGTAATCTTTAATGGCATTGTCAATATTTGCTGTATCTGGTTTATATTTTTCATTTACTTGAAGTAAGAATTTTAATTTATCTTCATGAGATAAGTTATGATATCTAAAAAGAATATCCCTTGCTAATGTAATTCCAAATGCTGCTCCTTTAGATGATAATAGGTCATCACATAGCTCGATCAAATCCCTTTTTTTTGAGAATTTTTTTAAAGATTTTTTCTCTAAAATTTTTTGACCAGCATCAGCAATTGTCTCAAATATTCTTTTTATATTTAACATGGTGTTTTTTATATATTAAAAACCTAAACTTTTACCCATTATTTTGTCAGGTAGCCAAGTTACAATCTCAGGAAAAATACATAAAATAAGTATAGCTAAAGCCATAATTATCATAAATGGTATAGATCCCTTTAAAATTTCTGACAAACTAACATCTGGTGTTATGCCTTTGATTATATAAAGGTTTAATCCAACAGGTGGCGTAATAAGACCAATTTCCATATTAATTGTAAATACTATTGCAAACCAGTAAGGATCAAATCCAAGTTGAGTTATAACTGGCAATAATATTGCTGAGGTCATAACAATAACAGCAACTGGAGGCAAAAAGAAACCTGCAATCAACAGAAATATATTTATTAATATAAATACTACCCATTTATTAGAGCTCATCTCCACCATGCTTTGAGCTAAGGATTGAGTTACGTAAAGTTGTGATAATGTAAATGCAAAAAGATAAGAAGCTGCGATGATAAACATTATCATCACACTTTCTTTCATTGAAACTTTAACAATGTTCCATATTTTTTTTGGTTGGTAAATTTTGTAGACAACTGCAATCAAAACAAAAACTAAAAAAGCTCCAACCCCTGAAGCCTCTGATGGAGTAGCAACACCACCATATAAAACATATAAAACACCAGCAATGATTGCTAAGAAAGGAAGTATCCTTGGTAACACTTCAATTTTTTCTTTGAAAGTTGGAGGCGTTCTATTCTTTAGAGCTTTAGCGGAGTCTTTATCAATAAAGTAACTGTGTATCAGTGCCCAGATAGCGAACATACCTGCAAGCATAAATCCAGGTATCAATCCGCTTAAAAATAATCTTCCAATAGATGTTCCGGTTGCAATTCCATAAACAATTAAAACAATGCTTGGAGGAATTAATACTCCTAAAGTTCCTCCGGCTGCTATGGTTCCTGTTGCAATTTGATCTGAATATCCTCTTTTTCTCATTTCAGGAATTCCCATAGTGCCGATTGCAGCACAAGTTGCTGGACTTGATCCACTTAGAGCAGCAAAGATTGAACAAGCTCCTATATTAGAGATAACCAAACCTCCAGGTACCCTCCATAACCATCTGTCCAATCCAGTATATAAATCTTTTCCTGCTGGAGAATTAGCAACTGCCATTCCCATTAAAATAAACATTGGTATTGAAAGTAGAACAAATGAATTTAAACCTGCATAGAAAGTTTCAGCAAAAACATCTAACATTTGAAAACCTTCGAAAGCTACTAAAAGAGCTATTGACACAAAGCTTAAACCAAAAGCAATAGGTATTCCCGAAAACAAAACTATTAAAGTAAAAACTGCTACGATTATTGCAATTATTAATGGATCCATTAGTTAGTATCCTTTTCATCTGTAAGCTTAATAATCTCTGCAATATATTGCAAAATCATTAATGCAGCACCTATCATCATTGAAGAATATGGTACCCATAAAGGAGGGTCCCAAACAGTTCCTGTTGAATAATTTTTAGTAAACGCTTCCTCAACCATTAAAAAACCAAAATAGAATAAAATTAAGAAAAATAATAAACTGACTAAGGAAGTAAAAATTTTAAGTCTTAAAATATTTTTCTTTGATAAAAAATCGTAAATCCACTCCATGCTTACATGAGCTTTTTCACTCAAAACATATGCACTTCCTATAAATGTTGAAGCAACTAAAAGCATTGTAACAAGCTCAGTTTGCCAAGTGATTGCTCTTTGAAAAAAGTATCTTTCAAAAACTAATTCTACGATTACAAGAATTGATAAAAGTAAAGCTAATACAGCAAAAGCTCCGCAAGCTCTTGCAACATAATCACAGAATTTTAAGTATTTTTCTTTCATAAAAAAACCCCTACTTATGGAGAATAAATAGGGGTTCTTTATATATTATTTTATTTAACTGCTAAAGCCATTTCCATTAGCTTATCGCCACCTGGAACTTTTTCAGCAAAAGCTTTGTGAGATGATTTTATTGCAATATCAACCCATGCAGCATGATCATCAGCATCCATATACACTAATTTAACACCTGCAGCTTTGTATGCTTCCTCAAACTTTTTATCTAAGTTTTCTACTTGAGCTGTCATATATTTCTCAGCAACTTTTCCAGCTTTCATTAAAGCCACTTGTTGGCTTGAATTTAAAGCATTGTAGCTTTTCTTAGACATTAAAATTGGCTCATACATAAACCATAAACCAAATTTTCCTGGAGGAGTTGCACATTTTACTTGTTCATAAATTTTATAACTTACAAAACTTCCTGAACTAGTATTTGCACCTGTTAATACACCAGTTTGTAATCCAGTATAAATTTCAGATGATGGCATACTTTGAATACCTGCGCCAGCAGCTTCTAACATTTGGTTGAAAGCTTTTCCTGCAGCTCTCATCACTTGTCCTTTAGCATCACTTGGATTTTTAATACATTTAGTTTTTGATGCGAAGCCACCACCTAACCATGCATCAGATAGTACTACAACACCAGCATCACTGATTATTTTTTTAATCTCAGTCATCATTGGACCTTTGTTAAATCTCAATGCATGCTCATGATTTTTTACAGTTCCTGGCATTAATGTAGCATCAAACTCTGGATGGAATTTTGATGCATAAGCTAATGGGAAAGCAGAAATATCTAATTGACCTGTGGTCATAGGCTTCCACTGTTCTTTTGGCTTATAAAGTGACTTAGCTGGATAAATTCTAATTTCTAAATCAACGTTTGCTTTTTTTACTTCATCAGCAATAATTTGTACCATTTCATGACGTGGGTCAAAAGAGCCATCAGCTCTTGGTGTTCCTGGCCATTGGTGACTTGCTTTTAATGTAACTGCGTATGCAGATCCTACTATTGAAAAAGCTATAATTATTGAAGACAAATATAATGTTATTTTTCTTAACATAGTTTTCCCCTTTTTATTTATAATGTTGATATTAAATTGAACTTGAGAGTAAGAGTCAATATAAGGAAATGACATACTTATTATTATGGATGGTCCTTTAAAAAATTTATTAGTTGTTGATCTTACTAGGGTTTTAGTAGGACCATATTGTACAATGATCTTATCTGATCTCGGTGCACGTGTAATTAAAATAGAAGCACCAGAAATTGGTGACGATTCAAGAAAGTTTGGACCTTTTGTAAAAGACTATTCAGCATATTTTATGTCACTGAATAGAGGAAAAGAAAGTATTGCTCTTAATCTAAAAAATGAAGATGATAAAAAAATCTTTGATAAAATTTTAGCAAAGGCAGATATTTTAGTAGAAAATTTTAAACCAGGTACTTTAGAAAAATGGGGATATGGTTGGAAAGATGTAAGCAAAAAATATCCAAAATTAATATATGCATCTGCGTCTGGTTTTGGTCAAACCGGACCTTTAAAAGAATTACCAGCTTATGACATGGTCGTTCAAGGAATGGGCGGACTGATGAGTGTTACAGGTCATCCAAATAGTGAACCAACAAGAGTTGGAACATCAATTGGTGATATTACAGCGGGCCTTTTTACTGCAATCGGAATTAATGCAGCTTTATATGATAGACAAAAAACAGGCAAGGGAATGTTTATAGATGTTTCAATGTTAGACTGCCAAATTGCGATTTTAGAAAATGCAATTGCAAGATATTTATCTAAAAATGAAATTCCTAAACCGATGGGATCCAGACATCCTTCAATCGCTCCGTTTGAGGCATTTAAAACAAAAGATAGTTATATAATCATTGCTGCAGGTAACGATAAATTATATGAAAAACTTTGTGATGTATTAGGAATACCTGAAATGGTTAGTGATAAAAGATTTAATACCAATTCACTAAGATGTGAAAATATGAATGAACTAAAATCAATTTTTGAAGATAAGCTTTCTTTAAAAAATACTTCTGAATGGGTAAGTGAAATGGAAAAATTAAAGATACCTTGTGGACCGATATTTAATATTAAAGAAGCGGTAGAAAATCCTCAAGTCGAAGCAAGAAACATGATTGTTAAAGCCTATCATAAAGTAGTTGGCGATTTTAGATTAGCAGGCAATCCTATAAAAATGTCTTCATACGAAGATAAAAGCACCAGAGGGGATATTCCTGATCTTGATGAACATAGGGAACAAATATTAAAAGAGTTTTCTTAATTAAGAATTATTTTCTTCGTCGCTTACGTTATCTGAAACTTGTTCTTCTGCTTCTGAAACTTGATCTAATGAAACGTCATCATTTTCTTCAGCCTCACTTGGAGCTTCAACATTAACATCAGTTTGAGCCGATGGTGATAATTCAGCAAGATCTTCTTTTGAAACTTGAATTTTTTCAGGGATTTTTCTAGCTCTTTTAGAGGGAAGAATTGGTACACCACTTTTTGAAATTTCACCTTTGTACAAATTCTCAAAATCATCACCAATATCTTCATCTTCTTCAGCAGTATCATCAATTTGTTCTACATGTTTTCTTAATTTGTAAACTGCAGCTTCAGTTAAATCTGGAACTTTAATTGTTTCTTCAGCTATTTCTCTCAAAGCAATAACTGTGTGCTTGTCGTTATCTCTATCTAATGTTGGTTCAATTCCCGAATTAAGTTGAGTAGCTCTTTCTTTAGCAACCAAAACTAATTCATAAGGGCTATCTACTTTGTCTATACAGTCTTCAACGGTAACTCTTGCCATGGGCGATTAAATATACTCCAAGATCAACAAAATCAAGTATTTTTACACTAAAATTGGATTTAATTTTTTTCTTACTAAAAAAAGAAGAATAAAAGAAATAAGTATATAAATTGCAGATATTATTGCAATTTTCTCAATTGAAAATCCAATATCAATTAAAATTCCAAAAAGAGCAGTTCCGAAAGCAGTTGAAAAAACCATGAGAGCAGTAGTTAAAGCTTTAATAGATCCAATATGCTTTACACCATAAACCTCAGCCCAAGTAGAAGATCCCAAAACGTTTGCCAAACCATTTGATATTCCAATTAAACCTAAAAATATAAACGAAGTAAATTGTGCATCAAAATAAATAATTACAAAAGTCGATAGAAATAAAGGAATATTCATAAAAATTAAAAGTTTTCGACTTGTGAATTTATCAATTAAAAAACCAGATATTAAAAGTGTAATTACTGAAAATAATGAATAAGACATAAAAGACTGAGCAATTACAAATGGTCCCCAGTTTTTTGATTCAGTAATAAATGACTGATAAACAAATACACCAGTTGCAATCCAAGGCATGGCCAGCATATTCATGCTTACTATATAAAATTTATAATCTTTTATTACTTCAATTCTTTTCCATTGCTTAATATTTTCCTCTTTAAATTCTTCACCTTCAGTGCTTTCTCTCGTATCAAGTTTAACAGTTCGAACTAAAAAGAATGATGCAATCGGTAAAGATATTAAAATTAATAAAGCAATTACTGTCCAAATATTTTGCCACGTTGTTAATGACAACAAAAATACCATTAAAACTGGTAAGATAAATTCAGCACTCGATAAACCAAACCAACAAATGCTTAATGCCCTACCCCTTGATTTTGTGAAATACCTTGAAACTGTTGTTGTTGCAGTATGAGACATCATTCCTTGACCTGAAAATCTCATTAAAAAAATTGCAATGAATAAAAAAACTATTGATGAAATTTTTGAAAAGAAAAAACAAGAAAAAGATAAAAGTAATGTTACATAGATTGCAAATCGAAAAATATTTATATCATCAATTTTCTTTCCAACCCAAATAAGCAATAAACTACTGCACAATGTTGCAGAAGCATATATTGAGCCAAATTGTCCATGAGTTATCGAGAGTGTCTCTCTTATACTTGTATTGAATATTCCAAGAAAAAAACTCTGTCCAAAGCTTGAAAAAAATGTAAATATAAATCCAAATACAATTACTTTTAAACTTAAATTTTTAAACATAAAAAAATATGACTTCTAAAGTTGCTTTCATAGGTCTTGGTGTAATGGGTTATCCAATGGCAGGATATATATCAAAAGCAGGACATAATGTAACTGTTTTTAACAGAACAAAATCAAAAGCAGAAAAGTGGATTGGTGAATACAAAGGTAATATGGCTGATACACCATCTGAAGCTGCTAAAGATGCTGATTTTATTTTTACCTGTGTTGGAAATGATGATGACTTAAAACAGGTCTCATTAGGTGATAGTGGGTTATTTCATAATGCTAAAGAAGGATGTGTATATATAGATAATTCAACAGTGTCTGCTGAAATTTCTAGAGAACTTTATAAAGCTGCAAAAGATAAAGGATTTGGTTTTTTAGATGCTCCTATATCAGGAGGACAGTCAGGTGCTGAAGGAGGAATATTAACTGTCATGGTTGGTGGAGATGAAAGTGATTTTAAAAAAGCAGAACCAATAATTGATTGTTATAGTAAAAAAGTAACTTTAATCGGACCATCAGGCAGTGGACAATTAACTAAGATGGTTAATCAAATGTGTATTGGTGGTTTAGTTCAAGGTTTATCTGAAGCAGTAAATTTTGGAATTAATGCAGGTTTAGATATGGATAAAGTTATGGAAACTATTTCAAAAGGTGCAGCTCAATCTTGGCAAATGGAAAATAGATATAAAACTATGGTAGCTGATAAATTTGATTACGGATTTGCTGTAGATTGGATGAGAAAAGATTTAAAAATTTGTATTGAAGAAGCAAAAAGAAATGGTTCACCTGTACCAGTAACTGAAATTGTTGATGGTTATTATGCTGAAGTTCAAAAAATGGGTGGAAACCGTTGGGATAGCTCAAGTTTAATAGCTAGATTAAAAAAGAAAAAGTAATTGTGTCTACCACTGTTCCGTACTACGAGGATTTTTCCGAAATAAAAAAGAAAATTTGGTTAATGTTAACTGATGCAGTTACTAATAGATCGTCTCCTTTTAGAATACCTGTATTTTCATGTGGAAGTGAAAACAATATCGAAAGTAGAATTGTTGTTCTTAGAAAATCAGATGAACAAAATAATTTAGTGCAATTCCACAGTGATATTAGATCTGATAAAATTAAAATTTTAGAAAAAAATCCTAATTCCTCGATGTTATTTTACGATAAAGACGAAAAAATTCAGGTTAGATTAAAAGTTGAAGCAATTATCAATCACAATAATGATATAACAAAACAATCTTGGGAAAAAACCCAACATATAAGTCGTAAATGTTACTTAGTGGATAATGGACCAGGTACAGAGTCTGATTTTCCAACATCTGGTTTAAAACCTGAATTAGATAATTTTGATTATACAAAAGAACAAAGTGAAGAAGGATATAAAAACTTTACTGTTATACAGTGTAAAATTAAATCTATTGAGTGGTTATATTTAGCTGCAAAAGGTCATCGAAGAGCTAGATTTGACATTAATAATAGTAAAGATACTTGGTTGGTACCATAATGAAAAAATATGAAGCTATGGTTTTGTCATGTATGGATCCAAGGTTTCAGCCAAAAGTTTTTAATTATTTAAAAAAAAAGAAATTAACTGGAAAGTATAGCTCATTTACTATTGCTGGAGCGGCCATTGGTGTAACTTCTAAAAAATTTAAAAAATGGCAATCAACCTTTTTGGATAATTTATCAACTTCAATAAAGTTGCATAATATTAAAAAATTAATAGTAATTAATCACGAAGATTGTGGTGCGGCTAAAATAATAAATGGAAAGAAAGAATTTAATTCAACTATTGAAAAGAAAATTCACAAGGATTCTTTTAAAAAAATTAAGTTAACTTTAAGTAAAAAATTTCCTAAATTAAAATTATCTTTTAAAATATTAACATTAAGAGATTAGATTATTTAATGACCTTTTGGATCTCTATTATATTCTTTATTAGCCTGTTCGTTATTAAATAATTTCATAACTCCGGTACCGTTTCTGTCCCAATAAGTAAACTTACATCCAGATCCACCACTCCTATAGTTCCACTTACCTTTTTTAAGATCGCTCAGTTGTTTTTCTCTAAGTTTAACAAGTTTTTTGTGATTATATTTTCCCCATTTGTTCAAACATATTAACTTAAAAGGATCGTATGGATCTTTTGATGTTGGAGTTAAATAAACACTATCCTCTCCTTTTGGACAACCTTCAACATCATGAACATAAGCTTTTCCAAAAAACATATGTTTTGCATCGGTATCTTGGCCACTTGAAAAATGTGCATTTTTACTCATACCAGGAACGCAAGCAAAACCTCCGCCCATCGCATGATGCACTTCATGAAGAGCTGTTTTAACCATATTATTTATATTTTTATTGTATTTGCTTTTGAGAAACATTGATGCCATTCCTACACCACCTTCTCCGCCATCTGGGCTAGTTACATCAGCAAAAGTAAAATAAACTTTTTTTGGATTATTAAATCCATTTAACCAAAGGTAAGCACGATAATTATTATTTATATGTTTATGAAGTTCTTTTCTTTTTTTATCTAATCTTATAAAGGTAACATCTAATTTTCCATCTTTTCGATAATCGTACTTATATTTTTTTACACCAGACGACCCTTTTGTTTTTTTACTAAACTTTTCAACAAGAGCATTCATCTTATTAGCATATTCCTCAATTTTACCATTTATATCTAGCTCACGATCTTTATCACTGGCTGTCAGCATGTATATGAAATGAATTTGATAATCATCAGTTACATCTGGTTGATCTTCAAAAAATCTACCTGGTTTTTCATCTGATGCGAATATTGATGAACTAAATAATGTAATTAATAATGCTAATAATATTTTTTTCATAACCCTCTTATTATTATATTGGTCCCTTCAGAATTATCGAGTCTAATCTGTTTGATAGGTTTATATTCCTCTGAATTATACCACTCTAGCGCTCTCTCATAACTTGGAAATTTTAAAACTATTATTCTTGGAAATTTAGTTTCACCATCAAATATTTGATATTCACCATTTCTAACTAAAAATTCTCCATCAAATTTTTTTACAATTGGATTAACTTTTTCAATGTACTCCTTATAATTTTCTGGATTAGTTACTCTTAATTGTGCAATTACATACCCTGCTGGCATATTAAAAAACTGTTTTTACGTATCTTTTCCAATTATCTTGGTAATGTTTTGCGTTCTCAGTAATTTTACCTATCTCATCATCAGTAAGTTTTCTTACCACTCTTCCTGGTGCTCCAACTACTAATGAGTTATCTGGTATTTCTTTGTTTTCAGTTATCAATGCTTTTGCACCTATGATGCAGTTTTTGCCAATTTTCGCATTATTTAAAATTACAGCTCCAATACCGATTAAACTATTATCTCCAATCGTACATCCGTGAAGCATAACGATATGACCAATAGTTACGTCTTTACCAATTCTTAAAGGACAGCCTGGGTCAGTATGTAAAACACTTCCATCCTGAACATTTGAACCCTCTCCAACATGAATGTTTTCATTATCCCCTCTAATAACAGCATTAAACCAAACACTGGAGTTTTTTTCTAATGTGACATCTCCAATTATAGTTGCATTTGGTGCTACCCAATTTTCGCCAGAGTTTTTTGGTTTTTTATCTTCCAAATCGTAAAACATAATTTATATATTATTACATTATGCCTATTAAAACACCAGTATGTGATTTTGGAAAAAAAGCAGAAAACTTTGAATTAAAATCTACTGAGAACAAATTAATATCTTTAAATGATATCAAAGGTGAAAATGGAACTTTGGTAATGTTTATTTGTAATCATTGTCCATATGTAAAAGCAATTATTAGAGATGTGGTGGAGGACTGTACTAAGCTTAATGATTTAGGAATAAATTCAGTTGCAATATGCTCTAATGATCCAATTAATTATCCAGAAGATTCTTTTGAAAAAATGATAGAGTTTGCAATTAAACATAAGTTTAATTTTCCTTACCTGATTGATGAAACACAAGACATTGCTAAAAAATATGATGCTGTATGTACTCCAGATTTTTTTGGTTATGATAAAGATTTTGGTCTTCAATATAGAGGAAGAATAAGAGAATTAAGGGAACTAAAACCTGTTAGATCAGGAGACAGTGATTTATTTATTGCTATGAAACAAGTTTCAGAAACAGGCAAAGGTCCTGAAGAACAATTCCCAAGTATGGGTTGTGGTATAAAGTGGTCATCTAATTAATGTATTTAATAATAACTAGAACTTTCCCTCCTGAAGTTGGTGGTATGCAAAATCTAATGTGGGGATTGGCAAGATCTTTATCAAAAATTGATATGGTCAAAGTTTTTGCTGATTATCACGAAGATCATAAAAAATTTGATGATAAAGTTTCATTTACAATTGAAAGAGTTAGTGGAGTTAAATTATTAAGAAAATATAGAAAATCTATACTAATAAATGAATATTTAAATGAAAACAAAAATGTAAATTGTATCATTGCAGATCACTGGAAAAGTTTAGAACTTATAAAATCTTCAAAAAAGAAAATATGTTTAATTCACTCTAAAGAGATTAATCATCCTAAAGGATCTAGACTTAACAAAAAAGTTCTGGAGGTTTTAAATAATGTTGACCATGTGGTGGCAAACTCAAACTTTACAAAAAATTTAGCGGTTAGTCTTGGAATTGAAGAAAAAAGATTAACAGTCATAAATCCAGGTGTAGATCCTGTTGAAGAAATTCCAAAAGACGACCTTAAACAAGCAGAAGAAATGCTAAAAGGAAAAAAACAAAGACTAATTACTGTATCAAGATTAGATAAAAGAAAAAATCATGAAAAAGTTATAATGGCTATTCGTAATTTAAAAGAGAAATATCCTGATATTACTTACACTTGTATAGGATATGGAGATGAAGAAGAAAATTTAAAAAAATTAGTGATAGAATTAAATCTTGATAAATATGTTGTTTTTTTAAGCGATATATCTAATGAATTGAAAAATGCATTAATTGCAAAATCAAATATTTTTATAATGCCATCAATAATTCACAAAACCTCAGTTGAAGGCTTTGGAATTTCTTTTATTGAGGCAGCACAATATGGGGTTCCATCTATAGGTGGTAAAGATGGAGGTGCTTCTGATGCAATTATTCATAATCAAACTGGATTAATTTGTGATGGCAATAGTTTAGATGAAATTTATTCAAGTATAGATAATTTATTTGAGGGTAATAAATATATTCAATTTGGAAGAGAGTGTAAAATACACTCTGAAAATTTTCTTTGGGACAAGATAATTGAAAACTACAAAAGAATCTTATAAAATTACTATATGCTAGATAAATTTAATGGAATAATTTATTTAAGTATTTTTATTATACATTTTCTTGTTTATGCAGTTTATGCTTTCAGAACAGTAGTTGCAACTAAGTCTTTTTTAGATCAATACAATATAGATCACTCTGCAGCTGTGATGGTTAGATTTTTTGGTGCTCCATTTATTGCATCAATTTTAGTGGCACTTTACATAATGTTAATCAAAGCAGATGGTTTGGCTGGAACATGGGGTTTTTTTACACTAATTTTTGCTCAAAACGTTTTATATTTATTAATTGGGATATATACAATTTATATCAATAAGCTTGGACATAACGAAAAAACAAATGGCGAAGGGGTAATTGCCTCAGGAATTTTGACAGTTTTAAGTGGGATTCTTTGTTACGGTCTAGCTGATAAAATTTATATTTAACTTTTTTTTCTAAAAGTTGAAAAAATTTGCCAACCAACAATTGTTATCGTGATCAATAATATTATTATAGTTATAGGCCTATCCCATAAAAAATTAGGCGAACCATCGCTTATTAATAGCGATCTTCTCAATGTTTCCTCCATTAATCCCCCGAGCACAAAAGCTAATATTAAAGGTGGCATGGGAAAATCATAGAGTCTTAAAAAAGTTGCAACCACTGCAATACCTATCATTAAAAAAATATCAAAATTGTTAAATGACATTAGATATATTCCTGTTACTGAAAAAAATAAAATTAAAGGAATTAAGTAATTTCTAGGCACTGCTAAAATTCTAGCGATATAAGGTATTAAAGGTAAATTTAAAATTAAAAGCACGACCATACCAATGTACATTGACATGATAACTGACCAGAAAATTTCAGGGTTAGTTTGATAAAGTCTTGGTCCTGGCTGAATACCAAACCCTAGAAGAGCTCCAAGCATAACTGCAGTTGTACCACTTCCAGGAATTCCTAATGTTAGCAATGGAACAAATGAACCAGAGCAAGCTGCATTATTTGCAGTTTCAGGTGCTGACAAACCATGAACGCTACCTTTTCCAAACTTTTGTTTTTCTTCTTCATTTACATAATTTCTTTCCATTCCATATGCTAAGAAAGATGCAATTGTTGCGCCTGCACCAGGCAAAACACCAATTAAGAAACCAAGTATTGAGGACCTAGGTATAGTTTTGGCCATTTTAATTGTTTCCTCTTTATTTACTTTAATTGAACCTAATTCTGTTAATGAGATTTGTTTTGCTGCTCTGTTTGGATCTTTACCTCTAAATATAATCGTTAGAGCTTCACTCATTGCAAATGTAGCCATGACAATTAATACAAAGCTTATTCCATCAGTTAAATTCATATTATTAAAAGTAAATCTTGTTATATCTGACAATGAGTCTTGTCCTACAGTTGCTAACATTAATCCTAAAACTACCATCATCATTGCTTTTAAAAACTGTCCTTTAGATGAGAATGCAGAAATGGCGGTTAAACCTAAAATCATTAGTGCAAAATAGTCAGGTGACCTAAAAGCTAAACTTACTTTTGACAAACTAGGGGCTGCAACTAATAAAAATATTGCAGAAATTGTTCCTCCAGCAAATGAACTATAGGCTGCAATCGCTAAAGCCTTACCAGCTTTTCCTTGTTGTGCCATTGGATAACCATCAAATGCAGTAGCAACAGTTCCTGGTATTCCAGGTGCATTTAACAAAATTGAAGATGTAGATCCTCCAAATACTGCACCGTAGTAAACACCAGCCATTAAAATTAAGCCCGTTGATGGATCAAATCCATAAGTAATTGGTATCATTAATGCTATTGCAGTCATTGGTCCAAGTCCTGGTAACATTCCAATTATTGTTCCAGCAAAACAACCAACCATCACCATTAAAATATTCGTTAATGATAGTGCTGTTGATAATCCAATAAGTATTCCTTCGATCATCCCATAACTCCAATATATTTTAAAAAAGGATCACGAAGATAAATGTTTAATAAACCGTGTAATAAATACATAAATGCAGCAACAAATGGAAAAGATAAAATGAACATTAATCCCCATCTTCTTTCACCTAAGAAATAGTAAGATGCAAAAAGAAATAAAGAAGTTGATATAAAATATCCAATTTTTAAAATTACAGCTGCATATATTAGAGAGATAATTATTAGATAGATTATACTTTTATAATCTAAGTGTTTATGATTTACCTCTGTAGTAACTTTTTCAGGTAAAATTATTTTTAAACTCGATAAAATTATTCCTGTCCAACCTAAATATATTGGAAAAGTTCTAGCA
Source organism: uncultured Pelagibacteraceae bacterium (assembly GCA_902586225.1). Lineage (GTDB taxonomy): Bacteria > Pseudomonadota > Alphaproteobacteria > Pelagibacterales > Pelagibacteraceae > Pelagibacter. The sequence goes on along the minus strand of CACIGO010000001.1, from coordinate 28,791 downwards.
TTAAATGGTGCGTTCTCATCAAATGCAAATACTTGAATGTTGTATGCAGTGTATAGATAAAATACTGATAAAACTAAAAAAAGCAGTGAGATAAATTTTGTAGGACTTATTCTCACTGCTTTACATTCTTTAATAATCTATAAAGATTATATTACTCCAAGTTTTTTCATCAGAGCTGTCATTTCAACTGTTTGTTTTTCTAAGAACGCATCAAATTTAGAACCTGGGTTATAAATATTTACCCATGCATTTCTTTTTCTAACAGCTTCCCACTCTGGTGTTTTTTGAACATCGCCAAGCATTTTAGAGATTTTGTTGTAGTCACTCATGCTCATGCTTTTTGGTGCAAAGAAACCTCTCCAGTTAACAAACTGAACATCATATCCTTGCTCTTTTAATGTTGGAGCTTCTGGTGCATCACCTACTCTCTCAGGAGCAGTGATACCAATTATTCTTACTTGATCTCTAGCACCCATTACTTCACCTAAACCTGTTGAAAGTATTTGAGTTTCTCCAGATAAAAGTCCAGCAAGAGCTTTTCCACCAGCATCATATGGAACATAAATCACATCGTTTGGATTTGCTCCAGCTGCTTGGAATGCTAACGCACCAATTAAGTGGTCCATGCTTCCTCTTACAGATCCACCAGCCATTTTAATTGATTTAGGATCTTTTTGATACTGATCAACTGCATCTTTGAAATTTTTGATTGGTGAATTTTTTGCAACAACTATTGCACCGTAATCTCCAATTACACCTGCAATTGGTTTAACATCTTTATAAGATAATGTGCCAGTTCCTTTTACATAACCTTTGTGTCTTGTAATAGATCTTAACACCAATGGTGTTGACTGAACTAAAACTGTATCTTTTGGAGCGTTATTGATTAGGTAAGCTAAAGCTTTACCACCTCCACCACCTGACATATTTTCAAATGATGCACTTTTCAAAAAACCAGCTTTTGTTAATGCCTCTCCAGTACCTCTAGCAGTTCCATCCCAACCACCACCAGCACCTCCGCCAATTAAAAAATGTAATTTTTCAACTGCGAATGAACTTGTAGATGAAAATAGAAGGAAAGCAGAGAATAAAACTGAAATAAAAGTTTTAATTAGTTTCATTATTTCCTCTCTTATTATATTTATGAAGTCATCATTAAACATAAGTAATAAATTTTAGTCAATGCTCAAATTCAATCTTTCAAAAAATATTAAAGAATATTTCTTAGCTTTAATAGGTAGTTATAAGGCACTTTTTATAGGACTTATCGGTGGATACCTAGGCACGTTAATTAATTTACCTTTGCCGTGGTTATTGGGTTCTTTAGGTTTGAATTTATGTTTTGCTTTTACAAATTACAAAATAATTTTTCCAACTAAGTTATTAAATCCTATATTTTTAATAGTTGGTATAATTCTGGGAGGAACACTAAATGTAACATTATTGTATAAAATTCATTTATGGATTTTTTCATCATTAGCGATGTTAATCTGTACAATAGTCAGCACTATTCTTGCCGGCTATTATTTTTTTAAAGTTTGTAAATTTACTAAATTTATTTCAGTTTTAGCAGCACTTCCAGGTGCATTTGTTCCAATATCTGCAGCTTTATTAGAATTCGGTAAAAGCAAAAATGATAAAGGTGTATTGATCCCTCAGGCTACTAGAGTGATATTTATTGTAAGTTTTGTTCCTATTTTTTTTATTAACAATTTAGGCTTCTCAGAAATGACAGGTTACAATTATGAAAATATCTATAACGAAAGATATTTTTTAGAAATATTATTTTTATTAATAATCTGTTTCATTTTTGCAAACATCTTAAAAAATTATAAAATTCCATCACCTACTTTAGTTGGTGCGATGGCATTATCTGGCGCTTTTTATACCTTTGAAATAATTAATGCCAGATTTCCAGATGCATTTATAAATATTGCATTTATATTTCTTGGAACAGCTTTAGGTACAAGATTAAATGGATTAAAAATTAAAGAATTATTTTTTTTTATATTTCATGGAATAATTGTTAGTTCAATTTTAGTTATTGTTGCAATGATAACTGCTTATTTGCTCACTTATATAGGTTTTGAATTTATCCCGACTTTTTTAAGTTTTGCTCCAGGAGGAATTCATGAAATGGTTGTTATTAGTGTTGCTTATAACATTGATCCAATTTTTGTAAGCTACCATCATTTTTTAAGAATTTTTATAATAGTTTTATTTTTACCTTTTTTATTATCAAAATTTAAAAAAACTAATTAATGGCTTCTTGCATTCTTTGAAATACTTTGTCTGCTGAAAGTTTGGTCAGATCTGAAACTTGAATTGCTTTAAAATGTTCTCGCTCAATACTAACTTTTTTAGCAGTGGTATGTGATCCAAATAAAACCAATCCTTTTACATTTAAATGAGCCGCCATATGTGCTGGCCCAGTATCATTAGATATAACAAAATAACTTTCTTTTATTAATGATGAAAGTTGAGAAATGTTGAGCGCTTTATCATTATCTAAAATAATATTAGCATCAATATCATTAGCTAATTTGATTTCATTAGGACCGGGAGCAATTAAAATTTGGATTTCATCTCTAAAAGTAGATTTAATTCTTTTTATCAATTCATTGTAATATGGCCATCTTTTTATACTTAAATGGGATGATGAAAAAGGGAATAAAATTAAATATTTGTTTAAATTATATTTTTTTTTGATTTCTGAAATATCCTCACAGCTCCAAGAAAAGTCAGGTTTAGTTACGTGATTGGTTTTAATTCCAGAAAAATTTAATTGATGTTCAAAACGGTTTAGTACAGTGTCTTTATCGAAATCAATCTTACTAGTTCCTTCAGGAAGTGTTGTTTCTGTTGATGACCAAATATCTGACGTTGCTTTTGGAAAGAGAATATTTTTATAAAAACTAGTTCTTTTAGAATTTTGAAGGTCGAAAACTTTAATAAATTTATATTTTTTTATCTTTCTCATTAATAAATATAAATAAATTAAGTTAAACCTAGAGAGTCGTTTATCTAAAATGACATCAGTTATATTTGGATTTTTTTTTAATAAATCATAATAAGGTTTGGTTGATAATATATAAATATCATCATTTGGATGGTTATCAGATATATCTTGAATTGCACCACTTGCTTGGGCTATATCACCTAAAGATCCATGTTTTATAATAAGTATATTTGACATATTTTTAACAACTTAACATAATATCAATTTATATGAATAAAATTTTAGTAGAAGTATCAGTTGGAGAATTGCTGGATAAAATTTCTATTTTAGAAATTAAATCTGAAAAAATTAAAAATCCTGAAAAACTAAATTTCATAAATGATGAATATAAAATTTTACAAGATCAATTAAATACAAATATTAAAAATTACAGTGAAATTGAAAGTTTATATAATTCACTAAAAGAAATTAATTCAAAGCTTTGGGTAATAGAAGACGATAAAAGATTATGTGAAAAAAATTCCGATTTTGGCGAAAAATTTATTAAATTATCAAGAGATGTTCATTTCCTAAATGATGAACGGGCAAAATTAAAATTAGAAATAAATAATAAAACTGGTTCTAAAATTAAAGAAATTAAAGAATACACAAAATATTAGTTTTATTCCCAGTCAAACCTTTGAAAAGAATTAAATATCTTGAAAATACCTTGTGACCATTGATTGCAAACTTTGGAAAATTCTGGGTCATTCATATTTAAACATTTAAGTGAAGCTATTTTGATTTCATCTTTTTTTATGACAGCAAAATCTATTGGTGGACCAACTGTTAAATCACTTTTTAATGTTGAGTCCATTGATATCAGTACACATCTCGATGCATCTCCAATTGAAACTTTTGGTGTGATTACTCTATCTAAAATAGGTTTTCCATATTTTACTTCTCCTATAACTAAATATGGTTTGCTATCTGCTGGACGTATATAATTACCTTGAGGGTAAACTAAGTATAATTCAGGAGGTTGATCTTTTATTTGACCACCAACAATAAAAGTTGAACCTAATAAAACGCTATCAGTATTAATTCCTTGAGGAGATGAATGTTCAATATTGAGAGAACCTATGTAGGAAGCAATTTGTTCAAAATCACTACAGGTATTTAAATTCATAATACCTGTTTCGCTTTTTAAATCTTTTTTTATTGAATTATAAACTGCTTGTGAAGTTCCAAGATTTCCAGATGTAACAACAACAATTGTTCTATCTCCAACATCGTGTGTTAGCATTTTGGAATATATATTTACATTATCTAATCCAGCATTTGTTCGAGAATCTGATGCAAAAACTAAACCCGTCTCTGTTTTAATGCCAATACAATAAGTCATATTAAAGTTAACTATTTAAATTATATGTGATTACAATAAAACCCATTTATTTCATATCAGATATCTAATTTAATCATTTGCTTATTTAACTCTTATGTAAAAAAGTTGAGTTAATATGTCTGATTTCTGGAAAAATTATGATTCAAAATCAACTTTTGATGGATATATCAGCAAAGAGAAGAAGTTGAGAAGTCACGCTAAGATCATTGCGGGTATACTTGAAAAATACGGTAAAAAAAAATTACAAGAGATTGAGAAAAATTGTCAAAGTACAATAAGTGCAAGAGGAATAAATTTTAGAGTTTATGCTGCAAACAATAGAGCTGAAGAGAAAAAATGGCCTTTAGACATCATTCCTAGAATCATACCAAAAAGTCAATGGTTAAAGGTTGAAAAAGGACTTTCACAAAGAGTTAAGGCACTAAATTTATTTATCGATGACGTCTACAATGCAAAAAAAATATTTAAAGATAAAGTAATACCTAAAGAACTAATTTTTAATTCTCCTTTATATTTAAAAGAATGTGAAGGTTTCTCGCCGAAACACAAAGCATGGTCGAATATATCTGGGATTGATCTTATAAAAAACATTGATGGGGATTTTTTAGTTCTTGAAGATAACTTAAGAGTTCCGTCTGGAGTTTCATATATGCTGGAAAATAGAATGGTAATGAGGGATATTTTTCCAGAACTATTTACAAGATATAAAGTTTCTTCAGTTCATCAATATGCAAATAAACTATATAACTGTATGACAGAGTGTATTCCAAAGAAGACTAACAACCCACACATGGTTTTATTGACACCTGGTATTTATAATTCTGCTTATTTTGAACATTCGTTTTTAGCAGAACAAATGGGAATAGCATTAGTGGAGGGTAAAGATTTATTTGTTGAAAATGATCATGTTTACATGAAAACTGTTAAAGGTCCTTTAAAGGTAGATTGTATTTATAGACGAATAGATGATAATTTTATGGATCCAAAAGTTTTTTTCAAAGGATCATTATTAGGTGTTCCCGGTGTTTTCAAATGTTGGAGAAAAGGAAACGTTGGAATAATAAATGCTTTAGGAACAGGAGTTGCAGATGATAAAGCAGTTTATTCTTATGTTAATAAAATGATCATTTACTATTTGGGTGAGCAACCAATTATTGATCAAGTTGAAACCCTACTTTGTGGAGATAAAAAAAATAGAGATCACGTTATTGATAATATCTCCAAATATGTAGTTAAACCATCAAATGCATCAGGAGGCTATGGAATTATGATTGGTCCTAAGGCCTCAAAAGCTGAAAAAGAAGAAATGATAAAAAATATCAAAAAAAATCCTAGAAATTACATTGCACAACCATTAGAAATTCTTTCTACTGTTCCTACAATCACACCTGATAATATTGAACCAAGACATTTAGATTTAAGACCTTTTATTTTAACAGGTAAATCAACTTATGTAACAACTGGTGGATTAACTAGAGTTGCTCTTAAAAAAGGTAGTACAATAGTTAACAGTTCTCAAGGTGGTGGATCTAAAGATACTTTGATTGTGGATAGTAGAAATTAAATTAAACTTGGTATTATTTTTCTTAAATCCATAGAAAGCTTTGGATTAATTTTTGAATATATCACTCCCTTACCTAATTTTTTTAATGCTAATATTTTTCCATCTGGTGAAATAATTGCTGAATGACCAAATGTTTCTCTTTTAGGAGTATTTTTGCCAGTTTGAGCTGGAGCAAAAATATAACAAAAATTTTCAATCGCCCTTGCTCTTAAAAGTGTTAACCAATGTTTTTGTCCCGTAAACTTTGTGAAAGCTGACGGAACAGTTATAAAACTTAAATTTTTTTTTGATAAATTTCTATAAAGTTCAGGAAATCTCAGATCAAAACAGATTGTAAAACCTATTTTGCCCCAAGGTAAATTAGCCGTGACTAATTTATTTCCTGCTCTAAAAGTTTTACTTTCTTTATGTTGCTCTTTATTTGGAATTTTAACATCAAACATATTAATTTTATCGTAATATTTGACTATTTTTCCATTCGGTCCAACCAGTATCGATCTATTTCTGAGTTTATTTTTAACCTTAACGCAAATTGATCCAAGTAAAATCCATTTCTTATATTTTTTTGATATTTCTTTAATTTTCATCAAAATTGGATCTTTATTCATTTCAAATGAATATTTAAATAGAATTTCTTTACTGCTAGACATTAAAGAGGAAGTTTCTGGTGTAATTATTAAATCAGATTTATTTTTTATAGCTTGATTTACATATTTAACAATATCTTTAAAATTATTTTCATAATTTTCTCCACTAGATAATTGTATGCATGCTATTTTCATGTTTGAAACCCATATTTTTTTTCTAAATATTTAATTACATTATGAATTATAAAAGTCATAAACAAGTAAATACCTCCTGCAACAATAAACACCTCTACCGGCTTAAATGTCGTTGAAATTATATATTTTGCAACACCTGTTAAGTCCATTAGTGTGACTGTGCTTGCTAGAGATGTTCCTTTAAGCATCAAAATAATTTCATTCCCATAGGCTGGTAAGGATTGTTTAATCGCAATAGGAATTTGTATTTTTGTAAAAATTATTTTTGAAGGTATGCCTAGGCTTCTTCCAGCTTCTAAATATCCAGGTTTTATAGTTTGAAAAGCTGATCTCAATATTTCTGAAGTATAAGCCCCTGTATTTAATGAAAATGCTATTATCGCGCACCAGTATGGTTCTTTTAAAACTACCCATAAAAAGGTTGTTCTTAAATATTCAATTTGACCTAATCCAAAATATATTATGAAAATTTGAACCAATAAAGGTGTTCCTCTAAAAATATATGAATACCCGTAAGCAAATTTATTAATCAATTTATTATTATTCATTCTCAAGATTGCAAAACCTAATCCAATAAAAAGACCAAGAATTAGAGATACAGATAATAGTTTAAGAGTAATCAAAGTTGCGTTTAACAACTTAGGAAAACTATTTATCATTAATTCAATATCCATTAATAACCTTTGCTATATTTTGTTTCTAATCTATTTAATAATTGCATACTTAAAAATGTAAGCATTAAGTATAGAACTGCTGCAAATGAGTAAAAAAATAATGGATCTCTAGTTGAACCAGCTGCAATATAGGATTGTCTCATTATTTCAACTAAACCCGTTACAGATATAAGAGAAGTATCTTTTAATGTAATTTGCCAAACATTACTTAAGTTTGGAATTGCTAATCTTAGCATTTGAGGCAAAATAATTTTAAAGAAGTAAATATATTTATTAAAACCTAAAACTTTTGCAGCCTCGAACTGACCCTTATCGATTGATTGTAGGGCTCCTCTAAATACTTCAGTTGAATATGCTCCCGATATTATCCCTATTGAAAATGAACCAGTTAAAAAAGCATTAATTTCAATATATTCATTATAACCAAATATAGAAGCAACAAACATAATTGCTCCACTTCCACCAAAGAAAAATAAATAAATTACTAGAAGCTCTGGTACACCTCTAATAACAGTGGTGTATGCATTTCCAATAGAATTAAGAAATTTATTATTAGATAATTTTAATGGAGTAAATAAAGCAGCAAATATAAAGCCAATTATCATTGCGGTTATTGAGACCGCAATTGTCATTAAGGTTGCAAAGAATAACTCGTCTCCCCAACCTTTATCACCAAAATATAGAAGTTCCATAATATAGGTGGCTAATTATAGCCACCCATAAATAATTTATTACATAGAAGCGTCAAAACCAAAATGTTTTATAGCAAGCTTACTAATAATGCCATCATCTCTAGCTTTATCAATTGCTGCATTAAAATCATTTAAAAGTTTAGAGTCACCTTTTCTAATACCTACGCCAACACCATTACCAAAATCTCCACCTGCAAATGTTGGTCCAGTTAATACAACTCCTTTACCAGATTTTTCTGCATAATCTGTAAAAGCAACTGCTGCAGCTAGTGCTGCATCTATTCTACCAGCAGATAAATCTAAGTTTACTTCATCTTGAGTTTTGTAAGTTCTAATTTTTACATTACCCATTAAACCAGACTCTAAAAAGTTCTGGTGTATCGTTGCTGTTTGAACACCAATAGTTTTACCTTTAAATGCTTTGGTCAAAACGTCTAGTGTTGCTTGTTCATCAGCACTTACGTCAGATAAATTTATAGCTGACATTGTTTTAAGGCCTTCGTTTTTCGATCCTTTCATAACAGCTAATGACGCAACTTCGTCAGCATAACCTTGAGAAAAGTTTATTGTTTTCATTCTCTCACCAGTTATTGACATTCCAGCCATAATGGCATCAAATTTTCTTGAGACTAAAGCTGGTATCATTCCATCCCAATCCTGCTCTACAATTGTGCAATCATGCTTCATAATTTTGCATAACTCATTTGCTAATTCGACTTCAAAGCCAATCAAATTTCCTGCTGAGTCTTTAGAATTCCAAGGTGGATATGCACCTTCAGTTCCTATTTTAATTTGATCTGCAATAGAAGAAATTGTTAGAAATGATGATATTAAAATACCAAGTCCTAATACTTTTAATTTTTTCATTTTTTCCTCCAAAAATTTTGAAGATTATTTCATAAATTTATTGATTTAAAAAGGAAAATTAATGATTTATTGACGAGGAAAAATTCCAAGAACAATCGAAACTTGGTATATAAACTCTTGAAAGTTTTGTATTTCCAAAATTTTTGTTAAAAACATTTAACCAATTTTCAACTTGTTTTGGTTTTTTGTCTTGGCTTCCTACTTGAGCGGTAATTACACCTTTAGGTTTTAAAATTCTTTCTAAAGATGACATATTTTTTGCAGCCAAATCTATACAAAATTGATCATCATTAAGATCAACAAAAATTTGATCATAAGTATTATCTTTGACAGATTTAATACTTTCAAAAGCATCTCCCCAAACGCATTTAACTGAATTCTTTTCTGTGGCCTTTTCACCAATTTTACTTAGGTGTTTATCACACACATACACAACTTCAGGATCTAATTCATACCAATCTATAAAGCCAAAGTTTTGTGAAATGCATTCTCTTGCAACACCACCGTCGCCTCCACCAATAATTGCGGCTTTTTCTTTGTTTGAATTTAAATTAAGACCAGAATTTACAAAGGTTGAGCTATATAAATGTTCATCACTCTCAGCAACTTGTATCTCATTATCAATAAATAAAGCTTTTCCAAACTGTTCTAAATCTAATATTTCAATATATTGTCCTGCTTTGGATTTAAAATTTTCTAATACTTTATTTACAACATAAGATTTTTTTAATCCTGGTGAACTATAGTTATCATGATATAAATCAATCGTATCTCTGTTAAATTCCTTAATAATGATTTGTTTGTGTTCTATTTCTTCTTTAATTACTTTAAGAGCAACTGATGGTGAAACTTTACCGCAAGTAAAAAAATCAAAGCTTATAATTTCATTTTCAGGAAAAGTGTGAAAACTAATATGACTTTCAGCAAGTAATGCAACTAATGTAAAGCCTTGGGGTTCAAATTTATATTTTGAAATCTTTAAAACTGTTACTTTTGCTAATTTTGCAATTTTATAAACTAACTTTTCATAAAATGAGGGATCATATTCTTTTTTGGTTCCAATAATATCCAAAGTTATATGTTCACCAACTTTTGTCACCTATTAACCTCTTTTATAATTTTTAGCTTTTTTTAAAACTTTATTCATTTCATTCATAGAAAGAATTTTTGGCTTTCCAAGCTTAAGAGCGGTTATATACTGTAAACTCAAATTTTCAACTTCTTGTGCTAATTCAAAAGCATCAGGTAAATTTTTATCAAATGCAATCTGACCGTGATTTGCAATCAAACAAGCTTTTCTATTATTCAAAGCTTTTAATATGTTTTTTGAAAGCTCTCTTGTTCCATAAGTTGCGTATTTTGCACATTTAATATCGTTACCTCCTGCGAGTGCAACCATATAATGAAAAGCTGGAATAGGTTTTTTGTGAACAGATAGAGCTGTTGCATTAGTTGAATGTGTATGAACTATTGCTTGAGCATCTTTCTTTTTGATATAAATATCTTGATGAAATCTCCATTCTGACGAAGGTTTATATTTTTTTTCATATTTTCCATCTAGACTTACAAACACTATATCTTTTACTTTTAGTGATGAGTATTTTTTTCCTGAAGGGGTAATAAGAAAACCATTGTTATGTCTGACTGATATATTACCGGATCTTAAAGCTGATAATTTTTTGTCATTAAGCATTTTGGAAAACTTAATAACATCATTTTTCTTTTTATTAGTTTTTGAAGAGACCATTTAAACCTTCAGTAGAGGCTTCGCATATTCCTTTTTCTGTTATTAATGCTGTAATATACTTAGCTGGAGTTACATCAAAAGCCAAATTTAATGACTTACTTTTCTCTGGATAAATTAAAACTTTATCAACTTTATTATCTTTGTTAATTCCATCTACATGAGAAAGTTCTTTTGGATCTCTTTCTTCTATTGGAATATCTTTAGAGTTTTTTAAATTCCAATCTATCGTTGAACTTGGTAAAGCAACATAAAAAGGAACCTTATTATCATGCGCTGCAAGAGCTTTTAAATATGTACCAATTTTATTACACACATCTCCGTTAGATAAAGTTCTATCTGTCCCAACAATACACATATCGACCTGTCCTCTTTGCATTAATATTCCACCTGTATTATCTGCTATAATTGTATTTGGAATTTCTTCTTCATTAAGTTCGTATGATGTAAGGTTTGCCCCTTGATTTCTTGGTCTAGTCTCATCTACCCAAACATGTATTGGTATTCCTTTTTTATGCGCATGATAAATAGGAGAAGTTGCTGTTCCCCAATCTATAGTAGCTAACCAACCTGCATTACAATGTGTTAGAATATTTACAGTATCTTTTTTTTTATTATATATATCTTCAATAATATTTAATCCATTTTTACCAATACTTTCACAAAAGCCCTCATCTTCTTCGCAAATTTCTTTAGCTTCATTGAGTGCAACTTTAAATAAGTCTCCAGGTTCAACAAATGACAATTTGTTATTCATTCTATGAACTGCCCATTGAAGATTTATAGCCGTCGGCCTAGAAGCAACTAATTCTTCAGAACTTTTTTTTATAAAATCTAAACTATTATTTTCTTTTATAGCTAAAACTAAACCAAATGCAGCGGTGCCTCCGATTAATGGAGCCCCCCTAACTTCCATTGTTTTGATAGCATTTATAGCGTCTTTAACCGAACTTAATTTTTTTATTATAAATTTATGTGGAAGCTTTGTCTGATCTATGATTTTTACGATTTGTTTTTCTTCATCAAACCAAATTGTTTTATATTCAACACCATTAATTTTCATTTATTAAGAACTCTTCCTGCAATTGTTTGCAATTTATCTTTAGTTTTTTGAGTTCTTTTTTCTGGAGCAGTAATTATTGCAACATCTAAGCAATTATTAGTTGGATCATTAGGATCAATGTGATTTTTAAAGGTATCTATCAAATTTTTAATCATGTTTTTTGCTTTCGCTGCATTATCTAAAAGTACTTTAATAACTTGTTGAACATCAACATTTTCATGATCTGGATGCCAGCAATCATAATCTGTTACCATCGATACTGATGCATATCTAATTTCAGCTTCTCTTGCCAGCTTAGCTTCTGGCATATTTGTCATTCCAATAACATCAGCTTTCCAAGATCTATATAGATTTGACTCTGCCAATGTTGAAAATTGTGGACCTTCCATTACAACATAAGTTCCACCTCTTTGATAAGGTATATTTTCTTTTTTAATAGCATCTTCGCAAGCATTCATTAGCCCACTTGAAGTTGGATGAGCCATTGATACATGAGCTACTATTTCATCATCAAAAAACGTTTTATTCCGAGCAAAAGTCCTATCAATAAACTGATCAATAATTACAAATTTTCCGGGCGGTAAATCTTCTTTTAAAGATCCTACTGCTGAAACAGAAACAATGTCTGTGATACCAAGTTGTTTAAGTGCATCAATATTTGCTCTAAAATTTATTTTTGACGGGGATATGAAATGTCCCTTTCCATGTCTTGGCAGAAAATAAATCTCTTTATTATTATAATTTGCCTTTAATATTAAATCTGAAGGTTTTCCCCAAGGAGTATTTAAATCAAGAGTTTCTCTATCTTTAAACTCTTCAACGTCATATAAACCACTCCCACCTATAATTGCTAATTTATTATTTGCCATATATTTATTTAGATTATATTTAAGATTAATGAATTTAAAAGAACATATTAGGTCAATTCAAGATTACCCTAAAAAAGGAATTTTATTTAGAGATATTACAACTCTTATAAAAAATGAAAAAGCATTCAAAGAATGTATTAATCAAATAGTAGAAAGATCAAAAAAATTCAAATTTGATAAAATAGCAGCTGTAGAGTCTAGAGGGTTTGTTTTTGCTTCAGCAATTTCATATATTTTAGAAAAGCCCTTTATAATGCTCAGAAAAAAAAATAAGCTTCCTGCGGAAGTTCATTCTATTGATTTTGAATTAGAATATGGAACAGCTACTATTGAAGTTCATAAAGACTCTTTTGATAAAAACGACAATGTACTAATTATTGATGATTTAATAGCGACTGGAGGTACAGCAGAAGCTGCAGCTAAATTAATTGAAATTTCCGAAAGTGATGTAGCTGGATTTATATTTGTAATTAATCTTTTTGACTTAGGTGGAACAGATAGTTTACTGAAAAAAGGATATAAAGTTGAAAATTTATTAGATTTTCCTGGTCACTGATGGTAGCGGGAAGTGGGATCGAACCACTGACCTCGGGCTTATGAGTCCCGCGCTCTAACCAACTGAGCTACCCCGCCGTAAATAATTGTTGGTTTATACTACTTTTATTTTTTGATGCAAACAAGATTTCACTTTTTATTTTTCTTGTCTTTTTTAATTTTTCTTTTTTCCTTAAGAGAAAGTTTGGCTTTTTTCATTACACTAGAGTCCTTGAATGATTTTCCACTATATCTTTTTGACATTGTTTTAACTTAATAAATTTATAGTAAATAAAAAGGTAAATATTGAAGCAAATGTTGAAATAAATATTGCCTTAATAATATTTTTTGGACTTACATTGTAAGCAGAGCACATAACAATTGAGGTGGCTCCACATGGGCCAACACTAACCAGCAAAGCCCCAGCAAAATTAATTGGATTTGATAAATTAAAGAATGTGTAACCTAAAATTAGTAAAATCAGAGGTGATATAATAAGTTTTAATATTGAAATAGTGATTGTTAATTTATTGAAAACTTTTTTTGAATAAAAAGACAGAATAATACCAATTGCAAATAATCCAACTGGCATCACACATGCTGCTAGTCTTTGAAGAATATACTCAAATGGGGTTTCGTCTATACTGATCTTTGAAATTCTTATAATCAATCCAATTAATATCGCTAATATCATTGGATTTAATATTAAATTTTTTAAAAACTGAAATAATTTAATTTTTTTTTTGACAGTAAGCTCTAAAAAGAAACTAACTATGGATAATAAAACTACACTATCCATTAAAATAATACCTGATATTTGAGTTATCGTACTTCCAGAAAAGAAAATTTCTGCAATAGGTAAAACTAATATTACGTGATTAGATAAAGCAACTGTTAAAGCCCAAATAATTGACTCTTGAATTGATCTTTTGAAAGTATTTTTAGTTAATAAAAAAGCAAATATTCCACTCGTTAATTGCATTAAAAAATATGATGAAATTTGAGACACATCTATTTCCCCAACATCACTTTGTGCAACTAGTTTTATGATTAAAGCTGGTACCGCTATATAAAATGAAAATAAATTAAATATTCTAGCCTTTTGTAAATCAAATATTTTAATATATCCTAAAAGATAACCTATAAGCGTAATGCCTATAAATGGTGTTAATCCTAGAAATACCTGAAACATTATTGGACAGTAATTCTATGCATAATTCTATTACCTTTAAAGGCCGTTGCTTGATGTAGCATAGATCTGTTATCCCAAATGGCTAATTGGTTCTTTTCCCATTCTAAAGAATATTGAAAACTTTTTTTTAATTGGTGTTTAAATAAATAAGTTTTTAATTTTTTATCAATTTTGCTGTTATTAAAACGAATAAAGTGTCCAGGACTACAGTATAAAGTATATTTACTATTTATTTTTCTTATTAATTTATGCTTTGAAATAAGTTCTTTCGCTTTTTTCCCCTTTTCTTTCTCTCTTTCTAATCTTGTTACAGAAATGGGTCCTTCAGAAGAAAATATACATTTTTCGTCTTTCAACTTTCTTTTAAAGTTTGCTGGTAATTTTTCATAAGCTAAATATTGGGAACAAAAATCTGTGTTTGCCTGACCTTTTTTTGGAACTAATTTAGATAGTAACATAGTAAATCTAGGTGGTTTTTTAGTATAAATTGAGTCAGTATGAAATTGCTCACCAAAACTAGGGCCTTTATCTGTAGATTTTCTTTGAACAACAGTTATTTGAGGATATTTTTTATTCAATCCTTTAAGTCTTGGATAATTTGCAAGTTTTCCAAATTTTTTTGCAAATTTTACATAATGATCAGAACTTAATTTTTGGTTTCTAAAATAAATCATCCCATATTTCGATAAGGCAGATTTAATTTTTTTTAACGTAGAATTATTAATTTTATTTAAATCACAGATTAATTCTGCACCTATATTTTTTTTATTAGGAAGAATTTTAAGCATTTTTTAAAAAGAAACTTTTTAATTGTTTAATTGTTTCTTTAGGATTTTGCTCTGGTATAAAATGTCCAGATTTAACAGCAACTCCAACAACTTTTTTATTTGAATATTTTTGCCAAATTTTAATAGGTTTAAATTGTTTACCTATAACACCATTTTTTCCCCATAATACTTGAACAGGAATATTTAATTTTTTCTTTCGATCGTATTTGTCATGATCAAGATCAATAGTTGCAGATGCTCTATAATCCTCACATGATCCATGTATTCTCTTTGGTTGCTTAAAGCACTTTAGATAGCCCTCTTCAACTTTTCCGAATTTATGATTCCCGGACCATTTATCTAAGCAATACTTCATCCATTTTCTTGGATCACTCATTATCATTCTTTCGGGTAGCCACTTTGGTTGAATTAAGAAAAACCAATGGAAGTAAGCTTTTGCAAAATCTCTTGTTGTTAATTCATACATATCTAAAGTTGGACAAATATCTAATACACTTAGAGCAAGCACATTTTTTCTATGATCTCTTGCCAATCTATGTGCAACTCTTCCACCTCTATCATGGCCTGCAACAAAAAATTTTGGATATCCTAATTTTACCATCATTTGTTTCATGTCGTTTGCCATTTCTCTTTTTGAATAATTAAAATGTTTACTATCAGATGGTGGAGCTAAACTGTCTCCATAACCTCTCAGGTCTGCTGCAACAACTGTAAAGTTATTTGATAACTCTGGAGCTGTTTTATGCCACATTAAATGAGTTTGAGGGTAACCATGGAGTAATAATAAAGGTGGTCCTTCTCCTTTAACTTTGCAAAAGACTTTTCCTTTTTTAACTTGTACGTATCTACTCTTAAAACCTTCAAACATTTATTTAATTTAATTTATATTTTTATAATTCAATCAGTAATTTTAAAATTGTTCAAATACAACGTTAATAAGCTTAATTATTAAATTGAATTATCATTCATTGGATGTATACCTTCATTTTTGTGAGAATTGAAGAAGAGCTAAAACTAGATTATTCCGACGTACTTTTTAGACCTAAAAGAAGTACTCTTAAAAGTAGAAAAGACGTTAATTTAAAGAGAACCTATCGTTTTAAATATAGTAAAAACGAATGGTCTGGAATTCCTATAATGGCAGCTAACATGGATGGTGTAGGCGTACTTGGTGTTGCTGAAAAATTATCTGGTTATGGAATGATTACATGCTTAACAAAACAGCATGATGTTAAGAAAATTAAACAATTTAAAAAAATTAAATCAATATATCCAAATGTAGCTTTAAGTATTGGAACAAAAAAAGAAGATTTTCAAAATTTAGATAAAGTTTTAAAAGAATTTAGTTTCATTAAATTTATTTGTATTGATGTTGCAAACGGTTACTCAGAACATTTTAGTAAATTTTTAAAATCTGTTAGAGATAAATATCCAACGAAAACAATCATAGCAGGTAATGTTGTTACTGCTGATATGACTCAAGAATTAATTTTATCAGGTGCAGATATTGTTAAAGTTGGAATTGGACCCGGAAGTGTCTGTACTACACGAATACAAACTGGAGTTGGTTATCCTCAGTTAAGTGCAGTGATAGAATGTGCTGATGCTGCTCACGGATTAGGTGCACATATCATTGCAGATGGTGGATGCACATGTCCAGGTGATGTTGCAAAAGCATTTGGTGGTGGAGCTGATTTTGTTATGCTTGGAGGAATGTTTGCAGGTCACGATGAAGGTAAAGGAAAATTAGTAAAATCTAACGGATCAAAGTATATTGAATTTTATGGATCAAGTTCAGAAACAGCTAACAAAAAACATTATGGTGGTTTATCTGATTATAGAAGCAGTGAAGGTAGAACAGTAAGAGTTAAGTACCGTGGTAAAATTAATGATACTATTTTAAATATTTTAGGTGGTGTTAGAAGTAGTTGCACGTATGTTGGCGCACCCTCACTAAAACAATTAAGTAAATGTACAACTTTTGTAAGAGTTACAAAGCAATTTAACGATACATTTGTCAAATAGATGAAAGAATATTCTATAGCGTCAATTGCCGGTGACGGTATTGGTAAAGAAGTTGTACCTGAAGCACAAAAAATATTAAAAGAAATTTCTCAACAACATCAATTCAAATTGAATATAGAAGATTATGATTTTGCATCATGTGATTATTACGAAAAGCATGGAAAAATGATGCCTGATGAA
Source organism: uncultured Pelagibacteraceae bacterium (assembly GCA_902586225.1). Classification (GTDB taxonomy): domain Bacteria; phylum Pseudomonadota; class Alphaproteobacteria; order Pelagibacterales; family Pelagibacteraceae; genus Pelagibacter. The sequence goes on along the minus strand of CACIGO010000001.1, from coordinate 11,474 downwards.
TGGAAAGATAAATTAATTAAACACGATGCAATTTTCTTTGGTGCTGTTGGTATGCCAGATAAATATCCTGACCACATAACACTTTGGGGTTCATTATTAAAATTTAGAAGAGAGTTTGATCAGTTTATTAATTTAAGACCTGTAAAACTTTTTGAAGGTGTAAATGCACCATTAGCTAATAAAAAGCCAGGCGATATTGACATGATAATTGTTAGAGAAAATACTGAAGGAGAATATTCATCAGTTGGTGGAAGAATGTATCAGGAAACTGATAGAGAAGTGGTTATACAAGAAACAGTAATGTCAAAATATGGAATAGATAGAGTTCAACAATTTGCATTTGAATTAGCTAAAAAAAGAAAAAGAAAAAAATTAACGAGTGCAACTAAATCAAATGGAATATCAATTACAATGCCTTATTGGGACGAAAGATTTAATGAGAATAAAAAGAATTATTCTGATGTGAAAACTGATCAGTACCATATTGATATATTGGCAGCTAGATTTGTTTTAAGTCCTGAACGCTTTGATGTGATTGTCGCCTCAAACCTTTTTGGGGATATTCTATCTGATCTAGGGCCAGCTTGTACTGGGACTATTGGAATTGCACCGTCTGGAAATATAAATCCAACAAAAAAATACCCATCATTATTTGAACCCGTTCATGGATCAGCACCAGATATTGCGGGACAAGGTATAGCTAATCCAGTGGGACAAATTTGGTCAGCTGCAATGATGTTAGATTACTTAGGTGAAAAAGAAGCATCTGATAGAATAGTAAAATCAATTGAATTAACTCTTAAAGATAAAAACAGTCGAACAAAAGATCTTCAAGGCTCTAGTAATACAGAACAGTGTTCAAAAAAAATTTTAGATAATCTTAGTTCAGTCTAAAATTTAATCAAAATTATGAATTTATTAAAAAATAAATCTATTACCAAAGTTATAATTTTATCTATATCAGGATTTTTTATTTTAGTTTGCCAAGACTCTACTGCAAAATATCTTGGAACATTAATGCCATTAAATCAAGTTATTTGGGGTAGATTTTTTTTCCACTTTATTATTATTTTAATTTTATTTGCAATATTAAAACCTAAGATAAACTTAAAAAGTAATTTTAAAATTAATATTATTAGATCCATATTAATGGTGTTTGCTACTTTTTTTTTCATTCATTCTTTACAAAAATTTGACCTTGTAGATATCTATGTAGTTTTCTTCTCGGCTCCGTTAATAGTATCAATTCTGACAGCATTATTTTTAAAAGATATTCTTTCACCTAAAGGTATAATTTTAATGTTGTTAAGTTTTGGGTGTATAATTTATTCAATGAGTCCAAGTATGAAGGTATTAAGTTTAGACTTAATTTTTCCTTTGGTACCACCAGTTTGTTGGGCTTTATATCAATTTTTTACAAAATTTATTTCTGGTAATAATGATCCTTTAGTGGCGTTATTTTATGCTGCTGTTGTAGGGGCTATTGTTTTCTCTATTTATGTAATTTTTGACTGGACTCCCATTGAGAATAAAGGGTTATGGGTTTTGTTGATATTTCTTGGTGTATTAGGTTTTACTAGCCACCTTTTAATTATATTTGCAATTCAGCTATCAAATTTATCTTTTGTAACTAATTTTCAATATTCACAATTAATTTGGTCAACATTAATCAATTTTTATATATTTGGAGTACCTTTTGATTTTAATAAAACTTTTGGAGTTATTGGAATAATAGTTTTTGGAGTTTTATTTGTTCAGGCCGAAAGTAGAAAAAAGAAACTTAGTTCTTAAAGTCTTTATTGTTTAGAGGTTTTTCTAATACCTCAACTGGATATTTTTGTTTTTCAATTTCAATGTATATATTTTTATCTTTTAATGTTTCAATCGTATTTCCAGAATTGACATATCCAAATGATAGATTTTTATCATAACAAAAAGAATAATTTCCTGAAGTTGTTCTACCAATTATTTTTTCATCCATATAAATAGGTTCTTCATGTAATAAAAGTGGCTCACCAGGTTTGCTGTCTTTAAGAGTAAACATCATCATTCTCTTATCTAACTTTTGGTCTTTAATTTTTAATAGGGCATCTTTTCCAATAAAGTTTACATTTTTTTTATAACTAATTGCAAATTTTAAACCTGCTTGATACTGATTTTCTTCTGGCGAAATATCGTGACCCCAATGAACAAATCCACTTTCCATTCTCATAATATCCATTGCATGCATTCCACAATGAGATAGTTCAAATTTTTTCCCCTCTTCAATTAGAATTTCATATAAATCCTTAGCTAAACTTGAGTCAACATAAAGCTCAAATCCTAATTCACCAACGTAAGAAAGTCGTTGAGCCCAAACTTTAATACCATTTATAATTATGAACTTTCCAGTTCCAAACTTAAATTTATCGTTACTAAAATCATCATTGCTTATTTTCGAGATCATCTCTCTACTCTTTGGACCAAACAATCCTAAACAACAAATATCCTCTGTTACATCTTTTAAAGATACTTCTTCATCTAAATATTTTAAGATATGGTATTTATCGTGTTCTCTAGTAGCTGCAGAGCTTACAACTCTAAAAAAGTTTTTATCCATACATACAACAGTTAAATCTGTTTCTATTCCACCATCTTCATTCAGCATATGAGTATATGTTGTTTTACCAATTTCGTTTTTAATGTTAGCGGTACATAACTTTTGAAGTTCTTGATGAGTTTTTTCCCCTTTTAAATCAAACTTTGAAAAAGTTGAAAAATCAAAAAGTCCAACATTTTTTCTTGTATTTAAAGTTTCATGCTTTGCTGATGGGTACCAATTTTGATAATTAAAACTATATTCATACTTAGGCTCTTTACCATTTAATGAATACCACATTGGTCTTTCAAAACCTCCTGCAACTCCAAAACAAGCTCCAGCATTTTTTAATTCCTCGTGATAAGGTAAAAGCTTTTGATTTCTTGATGTATTGTGCTGTTTAAATGGCCAATGCATACCATAAAGATCACCAAGTGTTTCTGTTACCCTTTCCATAATAAATTTTTTTGATGAGTGGAATTTTTGAAACCTTTTAATATCTACTGAAAATAAATCTTCATTAATATGTCCATTCATCATCCATTCAGCTGTAACTCTCCCCGCTCCTCCTGAGCTAGCAATTCCAATGCTATTAAAACCACAACATGTATATAGATTTTTAACTTCAGGGGTTTCGCCTAGTAAATATTGAGTATCTGGAGTAAAAGACTCCGGACCAGAGAAGAATTTTCTTATTCCTGCACTCTCTAACATTGGTAATCTATGAAATGATTTTTCCAAGTAAGGTTCAAAGTGATCAAAATCATCTGGCAGTTCGCCAAACGAAAAATTGTCTGGCACTCTTCCTGTATCTTTAAAAGCTGGTTTTGCCTTTGGTTCAAAAATACCAACAAGCATTTTCCCTGCATCTTCTTTTAAATATAAACAAGCATTATAATCTCTCAATACTGGAAGATTTTGAGGTAAATCTTTTATTGGTTCTGTAATGATATAAAAATGCTCGTTTGGATACAAAGGCACACTCACATTTATTTCTTCACCTAATTGTCTTGACCACATTCCTGTTGCCATAACAACGTATTCACAATCAATGACACCTTTATCAGTCTCTACCCCGCTAATTCTAGAATTTTTAATTAAAATTTTTTTTACAGGAGTTTTTTCAAAAATCTTTGCGCCCTCCATTCTTGCAGCTTTAGCAAGTACATTGGTTACTCCAACTGGATCTGCTTGACCATCTTTTGGCATGTAAACACCACCTACAATATCTTCACTATGCAAAACGGGGTACAATTCCTTCAAACGTTTTTTATCTAGAACTTCTACTTCAACATCTGACAATTGAGCAGTTGTTGCTTGTCTTAATAATTCTTGCATTCTTTCTTTGGTAGATGCGACTGTAATTGCACCATTTTGCTTCATTCCAGTTGATAATCCTGTAGTCTTTTCTAAATCTTTATATAGATCTAAAGAATATTTTCTTATTTTTGTAATTGTTGATGATGCACCTAATTGACCTAGAAGACCTGCTGCATGCCAAGTAGTTCCTGAGGTGAGTAAATCTCTTTCAAGCAAAACCACATCTTTCCATCCAAATTTTGCAAGATGATAAGCACATGATGTTCCAGCAACACCACCTCCAATGACAACTACTTTAGTGCTTTTAGGTAACTCTTTCATATGCATTTGAATTTATATAATTAAATTCAAAAGCAAACAATATGATCAATATGAATGGGTCTTTTTATACCAAATTTTTCATCAACTTCATGTTGATGAATATGATGAGAATGCACAAAAACTGGTATTAATTTATTACTTAATGTTTTTAATGTATAAATAAAATTTGAACCTCTGAATTTTCTATCTACTACTTCAAGTTTAAGATTACTTGCATCATCATGTTGTAAGTCTTCTGGCTGTATTAAAAGTTTTACTTTAGATCCTATTGGGAACGGTCTTGCAAAATTTCCTGTGATTGTTCCTAAATCCTCGTTTTCAAGACTTTTTGGACTAGTAACTTCAGCTGGTATTAAAGTACCTCTATTTAAAAAATTAACTACCTCTACTGAATTTGGTAAATGATAGACGTTATATGGATCGTCATATTGCTTTAATTCACCATCTAATATTATTCCGCATTTGCTGCCTAGATAAAAAGCTTCGTAAGAATCGTGTGTTACAATTATTGTTGTTATTTTAGAATTTGTTAAAATTTGCTTTAATTCAACTTGGATTTCCTCCTTAAAGCTTTGATCTACATTAGATAATGGCTCATCAAGCATTAGTAAATCTGGTTGAGAGACCAATGACCTTGCTAAAGAAGCTCTTTGGGCTTCACCAGCGCTAATCTCATGCGGAAATTTATTTAATATTTTGTTTAAGTTTAAAAAATTAATTACTTCTTTAGTTTGTATTTTTTTATCATCTTTCACTCTATCTGAACCAAGATTAATGTTTTTTTCTATATTGTAATGAGGAAATAAGCTGTTCTCTTGAAATGATAAAGCAATATTACGATTTTCTGGTTCGATATGAATATTTTGAGATGAAATAGTTCTGCCTTTTAGATTAATTTTACCTTTATTAATTTTTTCTAAACCCGCAATAGTTCTTAATATTGTGGTTTTACCTATGCCAGAAGGACCAAGTAAACAAACAATATCTCCCTCATTTTCAATTTTTAAAGAAACATTACTAACTTTATTTTTACCGCCAGCAGAAAAAGAGACATTATCAATTTCAAAAAAATTATCAGTCATTAGTCTTTCAAAATAAATTTAGATGTAATCAAAATAAATGTACTTGCAATTAATATCAAGAATAATGATGGAACTGCTGCTGCCTCTAAAAGATCTTGAGATGCAAAAATATATGCTGTTGTAGCGAATGTTTCAAAGTTAAATGGTCTCAATATTAAAGTTATAGGTAATTCTTTTATTACTTCTATAGTAATTAATATCCCTATTAAAAATACAGAATTTTTTAAATAAGGTACATGAATTCCTAAAAAAGTTTTTATTTTTGAGTAACCAAGGAGATAAGAACTTTCATCAATTGATCTATTTATTCTTTCATATCCAGTTTTCAAACCGTTATAAGCTAGAGAATAAAATCTGATAAAATAAACTATTACTAAACCAAAAATAGATCCTATAAATACTCTCTTTATAGAATTAAATTCAAAGGCTTTTATAAAAGTATTATCAAACCAAGCAATAAAAGTGATGAATGCTACAGCTAAAATTACACCAGGGATTGCATAACCAGTAATAGAAAACGTTGTAAGATAATTTAAGAATTTACTTTTAGTTACTCTGTTTCCATAATTTGAAATAAATGAAAAAATTACTAGAACAACACTTGATAAAAATACCAGGTAAATTGTGTTTATAAATAATTGAAAAGTATTTAAATCAAATAAATTTTTTGGAAAAATTATTGTCCAATACAACATTTGTAAAACAGGGAATAAAAAACTGACTAAAAAAACTAAAAAACAAAATCCGAATGCTAAAAACCCTTTTGAAAAGTTTAATTTAATTTTCTTCTTTTCTTTGATTCCTCCCTTAACTGGAGAGTGATATTGAGCTTTTTTTCTTGAGATATTCTCAATAAAAAAAAGTCCTAGAATAAATAATAGTAAAAAAAATGAGAGTTGATTTGCAAAGGCTAAATCATCAAAAGATATCCATGAATCGTATATTCCAGTAGTAAGAGTAGCTATTCCAAAAAATGAAACTGCACCAAAATCAGATAGAGTTTCCATTGCAACTAAGGCTAATCCTGCAACTATTGCTGGTCTAGCTGATGGTAGAATGATTTTAAAGAAAGATTTATATTTTGAAAAACCTAGATTTTGTCCTAATTCGATTAAATTTTGAGACTGATAATGAAAAGATGCTCTAGTTAGAACGTAAACATATCCAAATAGTGAGAAAGAAACTGATAAGATAGCACCAAGCATACCATCAAATTTGGGGATTGATCTATTATATTCACCAGGACCAAATAAAGATTTTAATATGGAATATAGTGTTCCAAAGTTTTCAAAAAAAGCAGTTAATGAATAAGCATAAATGTAAGCAGGTACTGCAAAAGATAATATTAAGGCCCATTTAAAAAATTTAACGCCTGGAAAATCATAAAATGAAACTACGTATGCACAGCCAACACCTAAGATTAATGTAAGAAACAAAACTCCTAAAAGTAATATTAAGGAATTATAAATATATTCAATTAAAAATGTATTTTTTAAAATATCAAAGTAATTACTTGTTTCTTGGAAGAAACTTGCAAACACAGTTAAAATTGGAATTGCAACAACAAATGAAACTATAAAAGATGATAAGTACCAGGAATTAAATTTCATATATTATAATCCGCCTTATAATCATGAAAATCAAAAGTGCCCATGGCTTAGGAGACCAAACCATAGGCACAAACTTTAGAAAATCAAAAATTAAATACTTTTAGGATATGCGGAACCTCCTTAGTTTTAATTTCAGACAATTTTCTATTATTTACACGTTTATTGATTTTTTCACACTCCGAAGCACATGCAGGACAGGCTTTGGAAGATTTATTATAATCAACTTCCGTAGTAAATTTTTTTTTAGCAGCTATCATTTACTTCCAACCTGCAGCCAACATTACTTCTAATGCATCTGCTTGTTTTGCACCATATGACTTAACACTTGTTTTAGTATCCATTACAAAGTTCATCTCTTTGCCTGGAACTAAATCATTAGGTGTTACACCACCGATCATTGGATACTCAAAAGTATTATTCACAATATGATTTTGAGCCTCTTCTGATAATAAAAACTCAACTAATTTTACAGCATTAGCTTTGTTTGGAGCATGTTTAAGCATACCAGCTCCACTTATATTAATGTGTGTTCCTCTATCTTGTTGATTAGGGAAAAAAGGCATTACTTTTTTTGCTGCTTCTTGTTGTTCAGCACCTTTTTTTCCAGATAACATCAACGCATGATAGTATGTGTTTGCAACAGCTATATCAGCTTCTCCAGCAGCTACAGCCATGATTTGAGCACGATCGTTACCTTTTGGAGTTCTTGCCATGTTTGCTACAACAGCTTTAGACCATTCTGCAGTTTTAGCTTTACCATTATTCTTAACTAGTGAAGCAACTAAAGACTGGTTATAAATGTTGTTAGATTTTCTTATTACTAATCTACCTTTCCATTTTGGATCAGCTAGACCTTCATAAGTCATGCCATTTAGTTCATTTGCATTTACTCTTTCAGGTGAATAATAAATTATTCTTGCTCTCTTAGCTATTCCAGTCCATTTTTTAGATCTAAATTGTGCAGGTACAGCATCCTTAATAGCTTTTGACCAACCAGCGTTTTGCATCATGCCTTTGGCTGCAAATGCACCTAATCTTCCAGCATCAGCTGTGATGTATAAATCTCCAACACAGTCTGCTCCCTCTTCTGTAATTCTTTTCTGCAGGGCTTTATCTTTACCTGATACTACGTTTACTTTAATTCCTGTTGCTGCTGTGAACTTTTCATATAATTGAATGTCAGAATCATAGTGTCTTGCACTAAAAATATTGACCTCAGCTGCAATCGTAAAACTTGAAATTAAAGCAAAAAACAATGAAATTATTGTTAATTTTCTCATTTTACCCCTTAAATTTATATTAAACGTAATTTGTCCTGCAATGCGGATGATAACTATTCTCAATGAAAATGATTATCAATTGCAATATTGTCGCAATTGATAATCAATCGCAATTAGTACTGTTTTTATGATGATTTATTTAAAATTCCCACTCAGAAATTTTACTGTAAAGGAAGTTCCTAAAAGCTTGAACTCTAGCAACATTTTTAAGTGATTGAGGGTATACAAAGTGTGCCTCTGTTGTTGGACCTTGAACACTTGGTAAAACTTTAACAATATTTGGTTGTTTGACAGTTAAGTAATCTGGTATTGCAGCTAATCCTACACCGCTTTGAACAGCTAATAATAAACCATAAACACTATTCACTCTCATTACAGTTTTTCTTTTTTTATTATCTTTCATTCCAAGTTTTAATGCCCAATCTGGATTATAAACAGGAGATGGAGCTCCTCTACCAAATGAAATAAAGTTATGCTTATTCAAGTCATTAATTGTCTTAGGATATCCATGTTTTTCAAGGTATTTTGGTGATCCATATATATGATAGTTGATATCAATCAGCTTTTTTTGAATATAGTTTAGCTGTTTTGGTCTTCTCATAAATATACCAATATCTGCTTGTCTCGTGCTTAAATCTAACTCTCTATCATCAAATATGAGTTCAACTTCAATTTCTGGATTTAATTGCATAAATTCTTGGATTCTAGGTGTTAACCAGGTTGTTCCAAAACTAACTACTGTTGTTACTGACAGTTTTCCAGAAGGTTTGTGTTTTTTATCTCCTAAGGTTGTTTCCACCTCTTTTAATTTAGAAATAACTTCATGTGCTGTTTTAAATACATATTCTCCATTTTCAGTTAGTGTTAAACCTCTAGCATGACGTTCAAATAATTTAACTTTTAAATCCTCTTCTAAAGATTGAATTTGTCTACTAATTGCAGATTGACTTAGATTTAAAATTACTGTTGCACTAGTGAAACTGCCTGCTTCAGCAACTGCATGAAATATCTTTAATTTATCCCAATCCATTATTTATTTACATCCACTACTATTTTATTTTTTAAATTTCCTTTTAATATATCAGGATAGACATTTAATAATTCATCTAATCCAATAGTATTTACTGATTTTTCTAAAATATTAAAATCTAGCAAAGCAGGAAATTCTCCCCACACAAACTCTTTTCTTTTTTTACTGATATTAACAGAGTCTACTCCCCATAATTTGACTGCTCTTAATATAAATGGAATTACTGAGGTGTTTAATTTATTGCCACTAGCATTTCCACATATAGCAACAATTCCTTTTGGTTTAGTTTGAGCTATTGCATTAGATAAAATGTTACCACCTACAGTATCTACAACTCCATCCCATGTTCCTTTATCTATTAATCTTGCTTCACCCTCAAATTCTTTACGATCTATAACGTTTTTAGCGCCAAGTTCTTTTAGATAATCTGCTTTATCTGGTTTACCAGTTATCGCTGTAACGTTAATTCCCATTTTAGCAAGAACCATTACTGCCACCATTCCAACACCTCCTGTAGAACCAGTTACTAATACATCATTAACTTTTGACTGCATCAATAGTTCCTCTCTTGCTTTAACTGCAAAAGCACATAACAAACCTGTAAGACCAGCAGTTCCTAAAATCATAGCTTGTTTATTTGTCATTCCTTCAGGTGTTTTTGTAATATGATCCTTTTTAACTTTTGCGTATTGAGAATATCCACCATCAAAAAGTTCACCTGCTCTACAACCTGTTAATATAACTCTGTCTCCTTCTTTAAATTCTTCACCATCACCTTGTGCAACAGTTCCAGAAAAATCAATGCCAGGTATTCTGGGATACTCTTTCACTAATTTACCGCCATCTTTTAGTATCATTGCATCTTTCCAATTAAGATCAGAATAATCTATCTTAACTAGCACCTCTCCATCTTTAAAATGGTCTAAACTTAATTCTTTGACTTCTCTTGTAAAATTTTCGTTCTGATTGTTTATTACAACTGCTTTAAATGAGTCCGCCATGTTTATCAGTAAATATTATTTTGCAATAAATCGCAAATATCTATTTTGATAACTTAAATCGTCTTTAAACTGTCCAAGATAAAAATTTGTAACTGTGGTAGCTTGCTCTTTTTTTATACCTCTCATAGTCATACACTGATGAGTTGAATCTATTGTAACCGCAACACCTTTTGCATCCAACGACTCCATTAAAGTATTAGCAATCTGAACGGTTAATCTTTCTTGTGTTTGTAATCTTTTTGAAAATACTTCTACAACTCTTGCTATTTTACTTAATCCCACAACTCTTTGATTTGGAATATATGCTACATGAGCAATTCCTATGATTGGTGCCATGTGATGTTCGCAATGACTTTGTACTGAAATATTTTTTTGAACAACCATATCGCTATAGCCTTCAACATCACCAAATGTTTTATCTAAAACTGCTTTAGGATCTTCTTTGTAGCCTTTGAAATATTCTTTAAATGCTTTTGTAACTCTTTTTGGAGTTTCCAATAAACCTTCTCTAGTAGGATCTTCACCTAACCATTTAAGGATTTTGACAAAAGCTTCTTCAGCTTCTTTATCAGTTACTTCATTAATTTTTTTTTCGTTTTCGTTTTTTACTAATTTCATGACGTGCTTTTATATATATAAAACCTTAAATTTAAAATATTTAATATATTTATTATTATGTTAGATAATTCCACATATATGTTTAAAAAAAGAGAAAATGTAGCAGAAATAGAAGAAGGTAAGCTTTTATCTCCTAGATTCGACAATGATGGATTGATTCCAGTCATTACAACATGCTCAAAAACAAAAGAAATATTAATGCATGGGTATATGAATGTCGAAGCCTTCAAGTTAACTATTGAAACTAAAGAAGCTCATTACTGGAGCAGATCAAGACAATCAATTTGGCATAAAGGAAAAACAAGTGGGTTTGTTCAAAAAGTAAAAGAGATTCGAATTGATGATGATCAAGATGCAGTTTGGATGACTGTAGATATTGGTGAAGGTTCTAGTTGCCACGTCGGTTACAGATCCTGTTTTTACAGATCTGTTCCTTTGGGTAAAATTGATAATGCAAGAAAAATCGAAATGAAATTTGAAGAAGAAGAAAAAAAATTTGACCCAGAAGTTGTTTATAAAGGACAACCTAATCCAACAAAAATATAAAAAATTAATGAAAGTTTTAAGTCCTTTTGGACCAAAAATTGCTGTTGTTAAAATTCCATTAAACTTGGTAAAAAAAATTAATGACGAA